>NZ_PPTS01000010.1:0-102676 GCF_003340385.1 Gordonibacter pamelaeae
GCATCTTGCCCTCGAACGCGAGGCCCTCCGGGTTGGGGACGAGGAACGTCGCGGCCACGATCAGCACGGCGACCGCGACGACGCCGACCTTAAAGGAAGCTTTCTCTCTCATCTTTCCCCTCCTTAAAAGGGACAGTGGAATATTTGACGAAGAAACCCTTTCGAGTCCTCCAACTATCGCGCCTTACGGCGCTTTCAGCAGTCAAACAAAGTAAATGCTGATGGAGTGGGTGGGACATGCGTTCACGCAACGCCCGCAGCCAACGCAGAGCTCCGGATGCTCGGCCTTCGCGCGGATCTCCCCGCCCACCTTGCATGCACGGAGCACCTTCCCCTCCCGTGGGCACGCCGAGACGCAGTTCAGGCACCCCCGGCAGTAATCCTCGTCGACCTTCACGCGCGGCTTGTTGCGGTAGAAGCCCATCGGCGCATACGCTCCCACGAGACCCCCTTTCCAGCGTGAGGAGAGGCGCGGCGCCCCTCCTCGAAACGCGCTTGCGCTTCCCCATACCCCCCGCCCCAGGAGGAAGGAGGTTCTGCCTTTGCCCTCCTCCCTCCGGAATGCGGCGGGAAACCTCCCCTCCTACTTCTTCAACTCCCAGAAGCCCAGGTTCTCGGCGGCCTTGTCCCACACGGTTCCGTGGGTGCCGTCGTAGAGCGCGGCCGGGATGCTGTCGTCGGCGCCGTCGGACGGGTCGATGCAGGGGTACACCTTGCACAGAAGGCCGCGGCAGTTCCACGTGGCCGTCATCTGGTCGGCCTTGTCCGGGTCGTCGTCGATGAGCACGTTCGCGGCAGCCTCGAACACGCCTTGCGACCAGGGCTCCTCGGCGGGAAGCTCGGGGTACCACCAGCTGGGCGGCACCTGCACCACGCCCTCGGGGATGTCCCAGCCCAGGTGCGCCTTCTGGCGGATACGGCCCATGGGCGTCTCGATCCACACCCAGTCGCCTTCCTTGATGTGCAGGGCGCGTGCGTCGTTGAAGTGCATCCAGGTCATGGGGTACGGCGCCACCGTTCGCGTGCCGTGGCCCGGCGTGCGCATCTCGGAGTGGTACAGCGGGCTGATGCGGCCGGCCGTGGTCAGGCGCAGCGGGTACTCCTTCGCCATCTCGGGGTTGCCGAGCGGCGACTCCGGCTCGCGGTACACCGGCAGCGGGTCGTAATCAAGCTCCTCGAGCACCGACGCGTAGACCTCGGCCTTGCGCGACGGCGTGGCGAAGCCCTGGATCTGCCCGTTCTCGAGGCGCCTGGCGTACTTGTAGTACTCGGTGGGGTACGGGAAGTACGTGCCCGCGTTCACCACGTCCTCGTACTTGAGCCCGCAGCGGTCGATACGGTACTGGATGACGTCCTCGTAGGTCTCCCACGGCCACTGCTCCTGCTGGCCCATGGCGCAACCGAGGGAGCGGAAGAAGTCGTAGTCCATATGGCGCTCGGCGTAGGGCTCAACCCCGCGGTCGCCAACGGTGATGAAGTCCATGGAGTCCTCCGACGTCGTGCACATCGGGCGCTCCATCCAGTCGCACGCGGGCATGATGTAGTCCGCCAGCGCGGCCGTCGGCGTCTTCCAGTACTCGCACACCACCAGCAGCTCCAGGCTCTTCAGCGCCTTGTAGACCTTCTTCGTGTTCGGCATCCACGCCAGCGGGTTCGAGGACCACGCGATCATCGCCGTGATGGGGTACGGCTTCTTGTCGATGATGGCGTCCAGCACGAGCGACGGCGAGCACAGCATCTGATGGAGCATGGGGCGCGGCAGGCCGAACATCTTGCGGTAGCATTTGTCGATCTTCTTGAAGCCGGGCCACGCCATGACGCGGAAGCGGTCGTTGCCGATGTACTTGGCCTGGTTCTCCGGGTCCTGCAGCTCGGAGAGCTCCATCTCGGCGTCGCGCACCGGGAAGTCCTTCTCCTTGCCCACGGAGTTCGGGTCGGCCGGCTGGCCCACGAACTCGCCGCCGGGGTTGTCGATGTTGCCGGTCATGATGCGCAGGATGGTCTTTGCTATGCCGAAGCTCGCGGCGTTGTTGCCGTGCTGGTCGCCGCCGCCGAGGCCCCAGATGATGCAGGCCGGCCCGTTCGTGGCGTAGAGCTTCGCCGCCTCCTCGATCTTGCGCTTGGGCACGCCGGACACCTTCGACGCCCGCTCGGGCGTGTACTCGGCCACGCGCCGCACGATGGCGTCGAACACGGTGATGCACTCGGCCTCGCCGCCGTCGGCGAGCTTCACCCGGTAGGTGCCGCTGAGCTGCGCATCCACCTCCACGCCCTCCTCGGTGCAGTAGCGGTTCTCGTCGGAGCACCACGCCAGCACGCCGTCGCGCTTGGCGTCCCACGCCACGAAGTCCTCGAACCTGCCGTCTGCATCGATGTCGCTCGCGCGCAGCAGCTTGTTCGTGTCGGTGCGGAACAGGAACACGGCGTTGGACCAGTGCTTGAGGAAGTCCTCGTTGTACAGCTCGTGCTCCACGATGTAGTTGATCCACGCGAGGCAGATGATGCAGTCGGTGTTCGGATAGGGCTGAAGCCATTGGTCGGCCTGGCCGGACTCGGGGATGCACACCGGGTCGACCACGATCATCTGGGCGGGCCCGTTCTCGTTCACCGTCGTGCGGCCCTTGATGACGCGCCACAGCGGCGCCTCGGGGGCGTAGGACTCGGAGCAGCGCTTGCCCCAGTTGACGATCGTGTTCGACTGCTGCGGCGAGGCCGGCATCATCGATTCCACGGGCCAGCCCACCATGGCCATGTTCAGGGAGTAGTTCCAGCACCAGCAGATGGTGCCGGGGTCCACCACGTTGCCGGGGTTGCCCAGCAGGTTCGTGAAGCGGCTGCGCGCCCACAGGTGGTCAGAGCGGTAGGTGCCCTCGGACGACACGAGCGTCTCGGGGCCGTACTTGTCGATGAGCCCCTGGAGCTTCTCGGAGATCTCCTTGATGGCCTGGTCGTAGGATATCTGCTCCCACTTGTCCTCGCCGCGCTCGCCCGCGCGCTTGAGCGGGTGGTTGATGCGCTTGGGATGGTAATGGAACTTGATGGCGCGCTGGCCCCGCTCGCCCAGGCGGTTGCACAGCACCGCACCTTCGTCGTCGTTGGGCCTCAACTCCACCAAACGGCCCGTGGCCGTGTCCACCCCCGCGAAGATGCCGCAGTTCATGTGGCACATGTGGCAGCGCGTGCGGCGCCATCGGATGCCGTTCTCGTCGACGTGGTTGTTCGGCACGCCGACCATGCTCTCGGACATGGTTGTCCCCTCTCTCTTCTCTACCTGGTTGACACGAGGCGTCGTGAAGAGCGCTTCCGGAAGCCTTCCCCTTACGATGCCCTCACTCTACTGGAGGCCCCGCCTGATTACATGACCCGAATTCGTGACATCGCGCGGGTGAGGCGCGGGGTAACGGCCGGGTAGGGGACGGGGTAAGGTGGCGTGGGCGGGCGCTCCGTTCAGGGGGTTCGATGCGCCCGCCCACGCTCCCTTGTTCAGGCGCCCGGTGCGGGCGGCGGTGTGGGGGCTCCCGGAGCGCCGGGGACCTTGGACGCAGCCGGGGCGCCGGGTGCGAGCACGACCGGCACCTGCAAGGCGGCGCCGCAGCCCAGGCACTTCGCCGCCCCGGTCGGCACCTCCGCTCCGCATTTCGGGCAGTTCTTCGGCCCCTCGACGGCCACTGGCGGTCTGAAGCACATGGCGTATCCTTTCCTCTGGGTCGGTGCCACCGGACAAGGTGGCCTCTACCTGAAGAGAATACGCAGGGGAGAAGCAGGGGTCATGACCTTCACAAGACCGAACGCGAGGGTAAGGAGCGCGGGTAAGGTGCGGGGGTGAGAAGAGCTCATTCCCTAGCCGCTGCGACAGACCCCGACGCCCCGTTCCCAACGGAGCGGTTCGCCGCATACTCCCGTAGAGCCTCCTCGCGCGTGCCCACCCCCAGCTTGCTGTAGATGTTCGCAAGGTGCTTCTTCGCGGTGTTGACACTGATGCAGAGCGTTTCGGATATCTCCTTGCGCGACAAGCCCATATTGAGGAGCTTGAGGATCTCCAGCTCACGAGGGGTAAGCGGGTCGGGCCCGTCATTGGCGAACGCGCCCGGACCGTCTATGCCCGACGGCGCCTCCGGCAATTCCCGCTCGAATTCAACCAAAAGAGACTTCACGTAAGACCGAACGGATGCACCCGCCTTGCGCGTCGTCGAGTAGTCACGTAGAAGGTCGCGCAAAGGCTCGCCTGCATCGAGGAGGCTGCGCATGAAACCGTACCGGCTTGCCAACGTCAAGAGCTCTTTCAGCTGGGCGCAGGCGCGCGACCCCTCTCCTATCTCGCGCAAAACGACCGTTTCCACCGCGAGGGCTTTCACAAGCAGGCAAACGTAGCGGCCCTTACGTGCATGCACCTCGACCGACTCGAGCGTCTCGAGGACGGTCGGACCGTCGCCCTTCTCCCAAGCCGAAAGGGCGCGCACGAGAGAAAGCAGCAGCTGGCAATACACATCCCCCTCATGCACCCGCGCGGCGAACTTCCTCTCGATGAGGAGCAGGTCGCGCAGGTTCCGGCGACGTGCCGCTATCTCCGCCTGTTGGAAGTAGGCACGCAGCAGCACGGCTCGCGGAACGTCCTTCTGCTCGCCATGCAGGATGCCCTCGACGATGACCTCGTACGCCTCGGAAAGGCTTCCCCTCGCAGCGAGCAGCCCCGCTTGGGCCATCTTGGCCTCAAGGTACATGTCGATGTGCCGGTAATGCGAGGTCCGCTTGAGCGAGCGCTCCACCAAAACCGAGGCCCGCTCTTTCTCGTTGCGCTCGAGCAGCACGCGCGCCAGCAGCGCGCAGATGGCACCGTAAAGGGCGAAATCGGAAGGGCATGTTTGCAGAAGCTTCTCGCAACTCTCGCGGGCTTCGTCGAGCTCGCCGAAGCAATGCTGCACCTCGGCAAAGTTGAACGAGTTGAACAGCAGCTGGTGCATCGTGGCGTCCACACTTGCGCTTGCCTGGGCTTGCAGGTATATCTCTTGGGCCTGCGCCATGTCACCTATACGCTCGTATGCTTCGCCGAGCGACTGGTAGATCATGCTCATAAGCGAGGGTTTAATCTCATACCCGCTGTTCAGCAGCTCGTCGCATTGCGCAAGAGCCTCTTGGCCGTCGCCCTCCATGGCAACGCACTTCATTTTAAGGCACTTCGACGAGAACTCCACGATGCTCGGATCGAGACTACCCGCATGCGCTGGCTCCTGCATGCTACGCTCGAAGCGGGCGATCCAGCTCTGCGCGTCGGCGACGCGCGCATTCGTGATGCACGACCATGCCGAGAGCATGCACAGAAGCGGCGAGGAGGCGAACTCGGCCGAGGGTATGCGACAGAGCCACAAAAGGTAGTGGATCCGCTTGTCCGAGCGGGAAAGCGAGCAGGTAGCCTCGGTCAGGTTCGCCACATAGTCGAAGTCGCTCGCCAGCAGCAGGTACTTCGCTGCCTCGTCCTGCATCCCATAATCGTGGAACCACTCGCTGGCCCGCGCACACCTCTGCCTGATCTCCTCGATTCGCAGCTGCAGAAGCTCGGTGCGCAGCCAGTCGGCGAACAGCGCGTTGAAACGGAACCACGTGCCCTCCTCGTCGCAGGGCACGACGAAGAGGTTGCGCCGTATCAGCTCGTCGAGAAGGGCCTGCGTCGAACCGGAACCGAAGACCGCCTCGCAAAGGGGGCGGCTGAACGTCTCGAGCACCGATATCTCCAGCATGAACGAAAACAGGTCCCCGGTCACCAAGCGCGTGACCTGCGCCTGGAAGTAGCGCCGCACGTTCAGAAGCGAACCGTCCAACCGCACGCCGTCCGCGCTCCGCGCGCCCGACAGCGATCGCGCCGCCAGCACGAGCCCCTGGGGCCACCCTTCGACGCAGCGGTGCGCCTTCGCAAGTGCCTCGTCGGATGGGGGCTCGTTGCAGACGGCATCCGCCAACTGCCGCGCCTCGTCGAAGGTCAGGGCCAGATCCTCCGCAGCAAGGCAGCCGAATCCCAGGCGGTAGGCGTCGGTTTGCAGGGCCCACGAGAACGCGGACGAGGCGAGCACCACATGGAAATCGGGAGGCGTCAGGGAGCAGAAGCGCAGCATCTGGGCATCGAGGCTGCGCCGGCCCGCACAGCCGTACTCGTCGATCACCAGATAGCAGGGAATACCGGGGGGCAGTGCTTCGAACAGCGCGTTGCCGATGGCCACAAGGACATCGCGGTCAAGCCCCGCACCGTGCTCAAGCTGCTCGCCTACAGGCGCTAAAGGCCCGATCGTCTCGGCCGCCTCCGCGCCGAACCTGCCCAACGCCGCCACCACATGGTCGCGGAAGCGAGCGAGGTCAACGTCCTCCTCATCCATCGTCAGCCAAGAGACAAGGCGCCCCTCCTTCGCCTTCTTGCGTGCGAACTCCACCAACAGGCCGGTTTTCCCGTAACCCATCGGCGCGCTGACCAGCGTCAGCTTCTGTCGCGCAAGAAGCTCCAGCTTTTCGAGGGGCACCGTCCTGCCCACGTACCCGATCGGCAACGTCGGCTGCGTCAGCTTTGCCCGCACGACGGCATTTCGTAGCCCCTTTTCAGTCGAAGTGCCCATCTGTCCCCTTTGAACGCACTCCTGCCGCCAACCTCTTCCCCGGCGAACGGGCACCTCGCCCGCAGTTCGATCATAGTAGAACTTTTTCCGGCCAGCTTCAATCATGAGGGCTTCGGTCAACAGCCAACATGGCAAACCTCTTCTTCGCTCGCCCTTCGATAAGAGGAATTATTATCAAAGGGCAACAATATGAAAAGATTCGTACCGGCACAAAGGCGCGGGCCTTCGAAGCGAATCGGCTGCATCTCGCTTTGCATCATGACACAAGGGCATGTTAGCTCTTCGACCTCAAGTCCAGCAAAATCTGGACATCTGGCAGAATACTATTCTGATGTTCGTGCTTTTCAGATCCCTGCGACGACATCTCCCAACCGGTGCAGTGCATCCACGGGAAGTTGGCTGCCCATTCCCCGCCTAGAGCACCTTCCGCACGGGCACCGGGCCGCATTCCTCGCGCATCTCGCAGTGGTCGCAGTCGTCCACGAGGGACATCTCGATGAGGTCCCAGCCGATGCGCTCGTAGCCCAGGGCCTTGTAGAACGGCAGGCTCCCGCCGCGCGACACGAGGCGCAGCTCGCCGTGGCGCTCGAGGGCCTCCTCCATGAGCGCGCGGCCCACGCCGAACCCGCGCCACGTCTCGTGGGTGATGACGGGGTTCACGAACGCCGTGCCGTCATCGGCGAGCGCGATGCGGACGAACCCCACCACCTCGTCGTCCTCGTTCACGGCCACGCGCACGCCCTCGATGGAGGGGATGGCGTCCATGCCCTCCAGGTTGGCGTACCCGTCGAGCACGGCCTTGTCGTCCGGCCGCGCATCGCGTATGGTGAACAGCTCGTTCGTCATGGGAGCTCCTTCCCTACATGATAGGCGGAACGTAGATCTTCATGCGCGAATCCGGGATGGCCTTCTTCGCCAGCTCCGTCAGGCCCTGCGCCACGATGGGCAGCTTGTCCACGGGCAGCCCCATGAACATCATGTCCTCGGCCACATCGGTGGCCGCGCGGCAGCCGTAGCAGCCAAACGTGATGTTGGGCTCCTGCTCCGTCAGGGGATACAGCACCGCCTCCACGCACATAGAGTTGAACCCGCTCGCGTGGAAGTCGAAGCGGTGGCCCGAGTAGTAGCTCATGGACATGCACAGCCACATCATCTGCTCGGGCGTGCCGGTCACCACCACCACCTCGGGCTTGCGCACCGTCTTCGCCAGCGGTGCCACGTAGGTGGCGCGGCGGCTCTTCGGCGGCAGCGTGGGGCGCTCGGCCACCATCTGGGCGGCGGCCTCGGCGTTCACCACCTTGTGGAACAGCACGTATATCTCGCCGGTGGCCAGCTTCTCGGGCACGCCGGTCATGCCGAAGATGGACGTGCCGTCCGGGCACGAGTGCCTATGCGGCGGCATGAGAATGCTCGCGCCCCGGCGCGCGGCCATCATGGCCTGGCAGAAGCGCTGGTTCTCGGGCGGCAGGGGCACGTCGGGCAAAAGCTCGTCCTTGTCGATGAGGCTCACGGCCACCGGCTGCCACCGCAGGCCCAGCTTCTCCATGATCACGCGCTGCCATTCCTCGTACTGCTCGTGCAGCTCGCGCGCGATGGGCTCGGCCCGCGGCTCGTCGGCAAAGGGGTCGTACACCGCATCGCCCGTGGCCTCCACGGAGAGCGCGCGCTGCGGGCAGTTGCCCGCGCAGGTGGTGCACCCCACGCAGTCCTCGATGCGCGCCGCGAAGGGATGCCCCTCCTCGTCGGCCTCCAGCACCTCGCACGGGCAGAACGCGATGCACAGCCCGCACTTCACGCACCGGTTCGGGTCGTTCACGATTCGGTAGTCGGCCATCAGCGCAGCTCCTCCTTGCACCACGGCGGGTACACGCGCCGCCCGGCGGAATCGGTCAGATGGTACGAGCAGAACGGGATGGCGCGTCCGTCGGGCACCGTCACCATCATGGAGCACTCGCGCAGGCGCTGCGTGTCCATGGACACCGCGTCCATGTAGTTCATGATGACCACGGAGAGCCCGCTCGCCACCTCGACGCCCTTCTTGTCCAGGATGTCCAGGAACACCGAGCCCTGCGGGCTGTCGGGCGAGTACCCCGCGTGGTACTCCTCCATCGTCATGGCGCGCGTGGCCGGGTAGAACCCGGACGGATGCGCCGGCACGCCCGCGGGAGGCTCGCCCTTCACGAAGAACACGCCCGTGTCGCACAGCGGGTTCGAGCACCCGAGCGGCCACACGTCGCGCGGCTCGATGAGCCCGTCTGACTGCTCGGCCAGCTGGAAGATCACGTCGCCCGAGCTCATGGGCAGGGCGCGCTCGGCGTCGAAGCGGCCCGACGTGAACGCCGGCTGCAGGGCCAAGCCTGCCACCACGTCGGCGTTGTCCAGGCAGAAGCGCAAGAGGTCGCCCAGCTGCCCGTCGTTCAGGCCCGCCACCACGGCCACGGACAGCACCACCTGGATGCCCACCTCGCGGCACCGCTCGATGACGCGCATCTTCACGTCCAGGATGTCGCGCCCGCACGTGCCCTCGTACACCTCGCCCGTGAGGCCGTCGAACGACAGGTACACGCCGGTGAGCCCCGCCCACACGAGCTCTTCCAGATACCCGTCGCGCGCGGCTATGACCAGGCCGTTCGTGTTGACCTCGATGCCCCAGAAGCCCTTCTCGCGGCCCATGCGGATGATCTCGGGCAAGTCCTTGCGACACGTGGGCTCGCCGCCCGTGATCTGCACGGCGCCGTCGGTGCCCACCGCATTCGCGATGACGTCGTACATGTCGGAGATCTCGGCCAGCGTGGGGTCTCCCTCGCCCGTCTCGGCGCTCATGAAGCACACGGGGCAATGCAGGTTGCAGTTGCGCGTGACCTCGATCTCCAGCAGCGTGCCGCGCCGCTGGTGGCGGCTGCACGTGCCGCAGCCGTGCGGGCACGGGGCCGTGGCGGCAAGGGTGTTCTGCGGCGCCGTCATCGGGAACGCGAGCGAGCGCAGCCACTGGTAGTGCTCGGCGTCGGGCCACATGCGCGTGGCCAGCCTCCCGTGGTCGGGGCAGGTGCGCTCCATCCACACGACGCCCTCGGCGTCGGCGTACACCTCGGCCGGCAGCTCGTCCAGGCAATCCGGGCAGAGCGCCGTGGTCTTGTGCAGCGGCGTGCGCTGCGCGGCCGGATCGGCCGCCGTGTTCTCGTTCGCTCCCATGGCGGCGCTCCTGCTATTCCTGGTCGATGTACTGGCGCGGGTCGTGCTCGTCGTTCGGCGGGGTGATCACCTGGATGCCCATGTAATCGACCCAGTCCAGCACGCGCTGCGGCACGAACAGGTCGGTCTGGAACACGGCCGCCTGCTTGATGGCGCGCATGCACGAGATGGCGTGCGCGAGGTCGGTCTTCTCGTCGATGTCGGCAACCGGCGACAGGAACGCGGAGGGAACGTCGCGCTCCTCCAGCTTCTCCATGTAGCCGTCGAGCGCCGGGCGGCCGTCCAGGTTGTAGTAGACGCCCTGGTGGTCCATCGGCGTGTTGTGGCTGAAGCCCACGAGCGACGTGCCGCATTCCTGGCACGGCGCCTGCACGAAGCCGGGCTTGCCGATGCTCTGGAAGTAGTCGAGCCACTGGAACGCCTGCACGATGTGCGACTTCGGCATGGTGGGGATGTCGCCGCCCACGGACACGATGTGCTCGTATCCCTGCGCGAAGATCTCCTTGAACGCGTAGTCGAAGTGGTCGTCGAACGTGGCGCCCTTGTCCGTCATGTAGTGGATCTCCATGGGCCAGGGGCCGATGGCGTCGTAGGTCTCCTTCATCAGCTCCACGTTCTCGGCGGGCGTCGTGGACACGAAGAAGTCGTACGTGACCTTGTCGACGCTCGGGTCGGCCGCCACGGCCGCGTCGTTCTCCATCTGCAGCTCCATGAGCGCGTGCATGGCAAGCTCGCTCACGTCGTACAGGCTGCGCTTGAAGAACTCGGCCGCCTGCGCCGGGCTCAGGAAACCGTCGTGCTCGGTCGTCAGGCGCGTCTTCACCATGCCCGGCACCGGGGGCTTGCTGAACAGCAGCAGCGCTTGCTTTTTCTCGGCCATAGGAACTTATCTCCTTCTCGTCGTTCTTACCAGTTGTCTCCCGCGTGCGCTCTCCGCGCACGGCAATTCGTCTATTCCCAGCTCAAAGGCTCGTCGATGCGCCGGATGACGCAGTCGATGGCGTTGTACGACCACGTGCCGATCAGCGGCTCGCCCGGCTCGCACGACGTGAGGCAGTTCACGTTCGACTCCCACATGCCGCCGAGGTCGGGGCCGCCCGGCTCCCACTCGGGATGCCACCAGCCGTAGTCCACGTTCACCAGGTCGTCGCGCAGGGGCGCGGTCTCCAGTATAAAGCGTGCCGAGCCCTTGTCGGTGGCGATCTCCACGCGATCGCCCGGTTTCAGGCCGAGCCGCCCGGCCGTGGCCTCGCTCACCTCCGCCACCGGGTGCGGCGACTTCTGGCGGAAGGCCGGGTTGTTGAAGTACATCGACGCGTTGTAGGGCTGCTTGCGCGAGCCGGTGATCATCGGCAGATGAGCGCCGCCCGCGCGCTCGGCGTCCTCCACGAGCTCCGGCGAGCACAGGGGCGCCGCCGGTGCGGCCGGCTCCGGCAGGCGCGGCCCGCCGAGCGTCGGCAGGAACTCGCTCGCCAGCTCTATCTTGCCCGTGGTGGTGGCGAAGCCCTGCGGCCGGCCGTCGGGGCCCGGCAGCTCGTGCTTGGCGTGCGCCGGCGGCTGCCAGTAGATGCCCAGCTGGCAGAACGCGTCCCAGTCCATGCCCGCGCGCGCGAGCTGCGCCGCGAACGCGTCGGCGAGCGTCTCCTCCGGCCACGCGTCCTCCTGCCCCAGGCGCAGCCCCAAGCCGCGAAACACGTCGTAGTCGGTGCGCCGCTCGTAGTACGGCTCCACGGCGGCGGGGCCGCCGTAGCCCATGTTCGCCACGCCGCCGTGCACCTGCAGCACCGGGCGCTCGATGGCGCCGGCCGCGGGCAGCACGTAGTCGGCGATCATGGCCGTGGGCGTCATATAGTAGTCCAGCACCACCAGCAAGTCCAGGCCCATGAGCGCGTCGAACACGCGGTGCGTGTCGGCATAGGTGAGCAGCGGGTTCGTGGCGTTCACGATGAGCGCGCGCACGGGATACGGCTCGCCCTCCTCCATGGCACGCAGCACGAGGTGCGGCAGCGCGGAGGTCAGGTAGCGCTCCGGCAGCGTGCGGCCCAGCTTCTCGGTGAGCTTGCGGGCGCGGTCGTAGCCGTCGTAGCACTGCAGCGGCGTGAAGGGCGTGTTCAGGCAGCGCGCGCGCCTCTCGGGCGCCAGCGCGTCGGACATCTCCAGCTCCATCTCCGACACGAAGTCCGGCCCCTCGGCCAGCACGCACGAGCCGGGCTTGTCCACGTTTCCCGTCACGGCGCGCAAACAGCAGATGGCGCGGTGCGTGGGCGCCACGTTCGCGCCCACCTGGTCCACGCCGCGGCCCGACACGAGCGCCGCAGCGCCCGCCCGCCCGAACAGGCGCGCCGCCCGCACGATGTCGTCCTCCGGCAGGCCGCACACCGCGGCCACGTGCGCGGGCGTGTAGGGACGCACGTGCTCGGCCAGCTCGTCGAACCCGTGGCACCATGCGTCCACGAACGCGCGGTCAACCAGGCCCTCCCCGATGATCACGTGTAAAAGGCCCAGCGCCAGCGTGCAATCGGTTCCCGGCCGCACGGGCAGCCAGAGGTCTGCCACGGCCGCCGCCTGCGTGCGCCGCGGATCGACGACCACGAGCGCCGCATCCGAGCGCGCGAACGCCAGGATGGAGCGCCAGAACGCCGAGTTGTCGGACTGAGCCGGGTTCGTGCCCCATATGAACAGGCACTCCGTCACCCCCGGCACGATGTCGGCCTCCACGGTCCAGCCGAACGTGAGCGCGTCCATCCAGATGCGCGGGTTCCAGCAGATCTGCCCGATGCCCATGTTGTTGGGGCTGCCGAACAGGTTCATGAAGCGGTGCAGCGGCCAGAACGAGGCATGCGGGCCGCCGATGGCGCTCGCGAGCGTCTCCGGGCCGTGCTCGTCGGCCAGCGCCCGCAGGCGCGCCGCGATGTCGTCGAGCGCCTCGTCCCAGCTCACGCGCTCCCACTCGTTGCCGCCGCGCTTGCCTGCGCGGCGCAGCGGGTAGTTCACGCGGTCCGGTCCGTCCAGCGCATCCAGGTTCATGCGCCAGCGGCGGCAGCCCGCCAGGATGCGCTCGTCGTAGGGGTAGCGCGACGGGTCGGGCACGAGGTCCGTCACGCGGCCATCCTCCACGGTGGCCAGAAACGCGCAGCAGTAGCCGCAATAGTGGCAGTTCGTGGGCTTGACCTCGGCCGTCATCGCGCCTCCTCCCGGTCGTCGCCAGGCTCGGGAGCGAGCCCCTTGAACGGGCGCGCCTCGCCGCCGTCCGCCGCCGGCTCGTCGAACAGGAAGCGCAGCTTCATGTAGGCATCGGCGGCGCGCCAGTCGATGCGCCAGTCGAACAGCAGCTCCAGGTAGTGGAACACCGGCACGCGCCACTGCGAAACGGAGAGCAAAAACGAGCAGCTCACGCATGCCGCCACGATGGCCGAGCCGCCGGCCGCCACGGCCTCGGCCCCGCGCGCCTGCGACTGCTCGAGCGCCTTGTCCGCATGCCCCGCCGCCCGCACGAGCGAGCCGCAGCACTGGGAGCTCCGGCGCGCATGCGCCGGCTCCACCGCCAGCTCGGCGGGCATGAGCGCCCGCAGGCCGTCTGCGAACTCGCCCGTGGCCCGGTCGGGGCAGGAGTCGTGCACGCTGAACCGCAGCGGCGGGCGGGCGCCCTCGGCGCACACCTCATAGAAGCCCGCTCCCGCCTCCAGCTCGGCGGCCAGCAGGCGCTTTGCCACCTCGGCGTCTACCCGGTAGCCCAGCGCCTCCAGCTCCAGGGGCAGCGGCACCACCTCCACGCCGGCCGTGCGCTCGTCCTCGGCAAGGGCGCCGCGCAAGGCGGCGACGCAGTTCGGGCAGGCAGCCACGATGCGCTCCACCCCCGCCGCGGCCACGTGCGCGCACAGCTCGTCCTCGAACGCCGCGCGCACGGCCTTGCCGTCCGGCTCGAAGCTCAAGATCTTCCCGCAGCACAGAAGCGAGATACCCTCGACGCGCTCCGCCTGCGCTAGCAGGTCGTAGACCGCCTTCACGAGCGGCAGCGCGTAGTTGATAAGCGAGCAGCCGGGGAAGAACAGGGTGCGGGCGCGCCGCGGCCCGTCGGCCGCCGCCACCCGCGTGTCAAGGCCCGGGAAGCCGCACGTCACGGTGCTTCCGGCCAGCACGTCCTCGAATACGTAGTCTTCCATGTTCCCCCCTGGATACTCGGTTAAAACGGCAGGCGGGGGCCCGACCGATAAGCCGGGCCCCCCGTCAGCGTACGCGCAGCGCGAAGCCTGCGCGCTCACGGCCTCGCGGCCGCCTTAGAACTGGTTGTCGCCGTACGTCCACTTGGTGATGAACTCCGCATCGTTCTTGGCGAGGCGGTTGTAGTAGCGGTTCTCGCCCGGGATCTCGGCGCGGTCGTCGGTGTTGACCACCATGAAGCGCAGCAGGCAGCCGCCGCACAGCACCAGGATGGGCGCCACGAGCGTGGCCGCGGCAGAGTGACCGCCGCCGATGTACATGACCAGCGGCACCACGAGGCCCAGGCCCACCATGCCGACCCAGAACAGGCCAGCGTAGGAACCCTTGACCCAGCGGCGCGCCGCCGCCTTGGCGGTCTCGTTGCCGGCACCCGCGAAGGACAGCACCATGGTCAGCAGCACGATGAGCTCGGCGATGACCAGCACGATGTCCACCACGTGCAGGATCTCCAGCACGATCTCGGACACGAACAGGCTCTCCAGCGTCATGGCCGCCGGCCAGCCGCCGATGGACAGCACGATGGCCGCGCAGCCCGTGGAGATGGCCGAGATAGTGAACAGCACGGGCAGCGCCGGGGTGGCCCAGAACGCGTGCGCCTTCAGGGTGGACAGCATGATGCCGGTGTACATCATGATGCACAGGCCGAAGAAGCCGGCCACGATCAGGAAGAAGTCCGCAGCGGGCTTCAGCAGGCCGGACAGCCCCGCGAAGATCGGCCAGGCATCGCCGATGAACGCCAGCAGGAACAGCAGCGCGAACACCGCGGCGATCACGAGGAACGTAGCGCCCCACTTGATGATGGACTTCGACGTGGTCCACACGCGCCAGAACACGCCCGGCTGCCCCAGGTCGACGACCAGGAACACGCAGCCGATGGCCACGCACACCAGCGAAACGAGCACGGGCAGCGCGAACACCTCGGCGTAGCCGGGGACCACGAAGCTGTTGAAGATGGCGGCCAGGAACAGGATGCCGCCCGCCAGACCGCCCAGGAAAAGGTACAGGGCGATAGGCGGTTCCCAATAATGATGTTTCATTATGCCTTACCTCCCAAGTCAGGAATGTAGTAGATCTGCGGCTCGGTGCCGAACTCCTCGAAGAGGCGCTCGGTCTTCACGGAGCCGATAAGCTTGGAGACCTCGCTGTTCGGATCGTCGAGATCGCCGAAGATACGGGCCTTCTGATGGCAGGTCAGCACGCAGTACGGCTGGGCAGAGGGGTCCAGCTGGCGCTTGTCGCGGCAGAACGTGCACTTGCGCACGTAGCGGTGCATGCGGTCCTCCAGGTGCGAGGCGTCGCGCATGCCGTACGGGCAGGCGTTCACGCACACCTTGCAGGACAGGCACTTCTTAGGGTCGACCCACACGGTGCCGTCCTCGTCCTGCTGGCTCGCGCCGGACGGGCAGCAGGGAACGCACTCGGGGTTCTCGCAGTGCATGCACAGCAGCGGCTGCCAGGACTTGTGGACGTTCGGCCACGTGCCCTGGGCGCCCTCGGTGACCACGGGGTTGTAGACGATGTCAAGTGGAAGCTTGTTCCACGTACGACAAGCAACCGTGCAGGAGTGACAGCCGATGCAGCGACGCTGGTCGATGACCATGACGTAACGAGTCATTTATCTATCCTTTCTTCCTACTCGGCGGCTATTCTTCGACGGGAGCATACGACATGTCGTAGTGCTTGCCCGTGGCTTCGTCGACCAGATGGCCGGTGGCGGCGTCGTAGAGCCAGCCGTAGTTGGCGTCGTGGAAGGCGCCGTTGTCGGGGTCCAGCATCCAGCCGCTGTTCGGGTCGTACACGTAGGGCTTGTCGCCCAGCGTGGCATAGCCCTTCTCCTGGTTCCAGGTCAGGTTCTCGGGCACCTCGTAAGGAGCGGCCTGGCCGGGATAGCAGCGCACGCCCGCCGCGAACACGATCTCCTCGCGCTCCATGGTGTACATCTTGCCGGTCTCGTCGTCCACGAGGCACTCGTTGGCCGCGTCGTAGCGCCAGCCGGTGTGGGCGTCGTGGTAGCCCTTCGTGCGCGGGTTGATGAGCCAGCCCGACTCGTCCAGGCGGAAGTGCGTGCCCTTCTGGTACAGCGTGTTGCTCTGCCACACCCACTCGTAGCCCTCGGGCACGGCCTCGGCCGGCTCGGGCTTCTCGAACGGGATGGGCTCGCGGGCGAGCTTCTGGTCGCTCGGCATGACCGTCACGCCCGGCTCGGACGAGGAGCCCGGGATGGAGAACTGGGTGTCCTCCTTCTTGTACTCCTTGTCGTACTCGCCGCACTTGTATACCTTGCACATGAGGCCGCGGTTGGCCCACGAGCCGCCCATGGGGTCGCAGTGCTCGTCATCGACCGAGGTCAGCACGTTGACGTTGGACTCGAGGCAGCCGAACGGGTTGTCCAGGTCGGCCGAGCCGTCGCGCTCGGGGAACCACCAGCCGCGCGGCGCGAACACCACGTTGGGATGCACCTCGGGCTCCACGTTGGCACGCATCTTGATGCGGCCGCGGCGCGTCTCGATCCAGCACCAGTCGCCGTAGGCGATGTTCAGCTTCTCGGCCAGCTCCGGGTTGATGGAGAAGTACGGGTCGGGATACAGGTAGCGGATGCCCTGCATCTGGAAGTGCTCGGAGTGGTGGTACGGCATGAAGCCGCCGCCCGTGGTGAGCACGATCGGGTACTCCTCCGCGATCTCCGGCGTGTCGATCTCGTTCTCGATGCAGCCGATGTAGGTGGGCATGCCGGGGTAGCCCAGCTCGCGCAGGATGGTGGAGTTGCACTCGACCTTGCCCGAGGGGGTCCAGAAGCCGTTGGCCTTGAACTTGTTCTGGTGCAGCGGCGGATAGTACATGCGGTAGTAGTCGACGAAGTCGTTGTAGCTCTCCACGCCGCCCAGGCCCAGGGGCTCCAGGATGTGGAAGTACGCCTCTTCCTCGGTCTCCCACGGCCAGTTCGCAGGATCCTGGCCGCAGGCCAGGCCCAGCTTGCGCCAGAACGTCATGTCCGTGTGGCGGTCGTACTTGGGCTGGATGGCGCGGCGGCCGCCCATGATGGAGTCGGTGGCGCCGTAGTGCGTGACGATGGTGGGACGCTCCAGCGCGCCGGCCGCCGGGAACACGTAGTCCGCGAACAGGGCCGTCGGGGTCATCCAGTAGTCCACGACCACCAGGAACTCGCACTGCTTGAGCGCCTGCAGCGTCATCTTCGCGTCGCCGTAGGAGTTGATGGGGTTCGTGGCGTTCACGATGAGCGCGCGCACCTGGTACGGGTCGCCCGTGATGATGGCCTTGAACACGCTCGGGCCGTGGGCCTCGCAGAACCACTCGGTGGGCAGCGTCTTGCCCCACGTGCGCTTCGCGTTGTCGGAGATCATCTGGTAGCCGGGCCAGGAGGTCAGCTTGAACTTGTTGGACCCGATCTGCTTGGCCTTCTGCTCCTCGGGCAGGCACTCGTTGAGCTCCATCTCCTCGTCGGTGAGGTAGTTGAGCGCGGGGCCCGGCATGCCGTCGCCGCCGGGGACGTCGAGGTTGCCGCAGACGGCGCGCATGAGGGCGATGGCGTGGCTGCCGGTGGTGGAGGCACGGCCGATCTGGTCCCACGTGCAGCCCCACTGGATGCAGCCGGGCGTGTTCATGGCGTACAGGCGCGCGGCCTGACGGATCTGGTCGGGCTCGAGCCACGTGATGGGCGCAGCCCACTCGGGCGTGTACTCGGCCACATGCTCCTGCAGCTCCTCGAAGCCGTCGCACCACTCGCCCACGAACTCCCAGTTGACCAGGCCCTCGTAGATGATGGTGTGCAGCATGGCCAGCGCGAGCGCGGCGTCGGAGCCGGGACGCAGCGGCAGCCACAGGTCGGCCTTGGAAGCCGTCTCGGAGTAGCGCGGGTCCACGACCACGATCTTCAGGCCGTTCTTCTGCAGGTCGGTGTAGCCGTTCATGCCGCCCAGCGTGGAGGCACCGGGGTTCATGCCCCAGAGGATGAGGCACTTGGCGCCGGCGAGGTCCGTCTCGAACGGCGACCAGCCGGCCACGCAGGTCTCGGCCATGAACGTGGGGATCCAGCACAGAAGCGCGTTGTGGAAGCCGTTCGGCGTGCCGAACTGGTTCAGGAAGCGGCGGCGCGCCCAGTCGTCGGTGCGCGTCGTGCCGCCCGCAGAGGCCACGGCCTCGGCGCCGCTCTCGTCCTTGATCTGGTTGAGGCGGTCGGCAACCTCCTGGATCGCCTGGTCGTACGGGATCTTCTCCCACTTGCCCTCGCCCTTGGCACCCACGCGCTTCAACGCGTGGTTGATGCGGGCGGGGTGGTTGACGTGCAGCAGCGCGCTCGTGCCGCGGCAGCACAGTCCGCCTTGGTTCGAGTAATCGGGATCGCCTTCGATCTTGATTACGTCGCCATCCTTAACGTAGGCGAGCACGCCGCAGTTAGCATGGCAGAAATAGCAGAGCGACTTGACCATCGTGACGCCGTCTTGATGGATGTCGACCTCGGTCGACACGGTATCCGGGCTCACAAGGCCCTTGAGACCGGTCGACGTCTTGGAAATCTCCATCTACCTTCCCCTCTTCTTCTCGTCCGTTTACCTTACCGTTGAACCCTGTCGTGCCGTTCGCATGATTATGCGCGGAAGTTCCGCTTGGCCCGAACGCTCTCACTCGCGCGGATCATGCACGCCAGTGTATAAAACGCCCGTTCCATCCACATCACACCGGAAGTTCTAAATTCCGCGAGCGGGTAAGCCCGATAGTATTAATTGATCGGACCGCGATTTTCACCCCGACCGCTCGTCTGGGCATTCCGCCGTTCGGCGGTTCGCCACCCCCTGAGCGAGCCTTGGCGTGAAACGTTCGCACCCCCTGCGCGAAATGACGTTGACAGCTCCTCCGACCGCTTCTATCGACTGCTGGCCGCCATCGAGCACCTTGCGGCCAGGACCGTTGTTCGATGCCAACCAGTAGTAGATAGAATCGGCTATTTGATTATAGCTATGCAGAGGAGCATGTGCCACCCTAGCGGCGTGTTTTTGCGGCGAATAACACGCAAAAGGAGCGGGAGGGGGAACCCGGCAGGAAGCCCTCCGGGCGGCTTCCGGGTGCCGCCCGGAGGGCTTCCTGCGAAAACGGGCTGGACCGGTGCTGGATGCGGGCAAGGACCCGACGGTCCGGGCGGCGGAAACGCGCAAGGTCCGGACGGTTCCCACGTCGGAAACGCGCAAGGTCCGCGCGACCTGCGGACGGTCGAATTACGGTCGGCGTGCAAGGTCACGGCGCTAGGATGGAGGCGCCGGGACAGACCCGGCACGAACGACGAGGAAGGGGGCCGACATGGGCCCGTCGCACACGCAGCCGCACATTCATGAGGAAAACGGTGCTGTCGAGGCAGCGCCCTGCCTGCGCCCCCTCTCCCCCTCGGGCCGCAGGCGCCGCAAGCCCGCCGCGTGCGGCGCGGCGATGCTCGCCGCATGCGCCCTCGCCCTCGCGTTGGCGCTGGCAGCTCCCCGGCCGGCCGAAGCCCTCGGGGGCATCTCGGGCACCTGCTACGTGGCCTGCACGAACGCCCATATCGACGGACCGGACGGCGGCAACGTGTTCGAGGTGACGTTCCCCGAGTACGGCATCACGGCCACCGGCTACTGCATCTCGGGCTCCGTCTACGGCACGCCGCTGCCGGGCACCTACCCGCTCACCGGCGAGCCTGCGGACGACGGCGGCTTCCAGATCACCGTGAACTGCCGGGGCGCCGGCATGTACGAGAACCATTACTCGCCCTACGGCGTTCAGAACGTCGGCGGGTTCAAGCTATACCCCTTCGGATCGGTGGAGGTGCTCAAGCGCTCCGCCGCGCCGGAGGTCACGGACGGCAACCCCTGCTACCGCCTGGACGGCGCGGCGTACGGCGTGTACGCCGACGAGGCGTGCACGCGCGAGGCGCTCTCGCTGACCACCGACTCCTCGGGGCGCGCCCGTTCGAAACGCGTCCTTGCGCCGGGGCGCTACTGGGTGCGCGAGAAGGCGGCGCCGGAGGGCTACCTGCCCGACCCGGGAACCTACCCGGTCGACCTCGCGCAGGAGGACTGCCGCACCGGCGCCGTGCCGGCCGTCCATGTGGAGGACGCGCCCCTGATCGCGCCTGTCGACGCCCTCGTGCAGAAAGCGGACCGCGAGACGGGCGTCCCCGTACCGCTTGGCGATGCGAGCCTGGCGGGCGCGGCGTTCACGGTCGAGCACTACGCGGGGCGCTACGCCTCGCTCGAGGAGATCGCCGTGGCGGGCGCACGGCCTGCGCGCACCTGGGACGTCATCACCGACGAGCAGGGACGCGCGACCGCGGGCGCGGGCGACCTGCCCGGGAACGGGCGCGGAGCCCATGGCCTGCCGCTCGGCACCGTGGTCGTGCGCGAGGTGCGGCCGCCCGCCGGCTACCTGCTGCCCGACCCGCCGACCCTCGTGCGTGCGGTCGAGCCCTCCCCCGATGAGCCGAACGCCGCCGTGTACCGCGTCCCCACCGTGGCCGAGCAGGTGGTGCGCGGCGACGTGGCGCTGCTCAAGCTCGGCGCAGGCACGGGCGGGGACGGCGCTGCGGACAACGCGGGCGGTGGCGGCGCCAACGGCGCTTCGGCGGACGCGGCAGGCGCGACGCCCCAGATCCCGCTCGCCGGCGTGGCGTTCGATATCGTGCACCTCTCAACGGGCGAGGTGGCGGCCCGCCTTGTCACCGGCGAGGACGGCCGGGCCTCCACCGAGGGGCTCCGCCCCGAAGGCCTCGACGGCGCACTGCCCTACGGCCTCTACGAGGTCCGCGAGGACCCCGCCACCACCCCGCCGGGCTACCGCACCGCCGAGCCCTTCGCCGTCGCCGTCGAGGGCAACGCCCGCACCTACTACTACGAGGTGGTGAACGAGCTGGCCAGCGCCCCCGAGGAGCCGCAAGCAGGCAACGGGCCCGCCGAAGAAGCACCCCCGGCCCCGCTCGCCGAGACGGGCGACGCCCTCGCCCGCGCGCCCCGCTGCACCGCGCTCGCCGCCGTGGTCAGCGCCACGCTCGCCGCCGCGTTCGCCCTACGCCGCCAGCGCCCGTAGGCGCGCCTGGCGCAGGGCGACGGGCGCTGGGGACACACGACCCCGCGAAACCGATACGGAGCAACGCCCGCCTCCCTCCCCTTTCGCACTTGATTAATTCTTAATTATAGTTTATAATTTTTAGGAAGGACGACCATGGTCAAGAGACGCGACCTTGTCAAGGAAGTCGAAGCCCAAGGGCTGAAAAACTACGGCGGGGCGAGCCACGATATCTTCAAGAAACCGGGATTCACGACATCGATCCCACGGCACAGGGAAATCGACGAAAACATGGCGAGGGCGATCAGGAAGCAAGCGGGCATCGAGGGAAAACGCTAGCCTGGTTCGAAAATGGAAGGAATTGATCCATGCTGCATGTCTACGAATTCGAAGTTTTCAAGGGGCAGGACGGTTGGCTACTCGCCTTTCCGTTCGACTTCGACGGAGGAACCCAAGGGGCCGACTTGGCTGAAGTCTCGGCTATGGCGGCTGACTGGCTCAAGCTCGAAATAGAGTTTCGCCTCATGGACGGCAGGGATATCCCCGAGGCAACATTTGGCCACGAGCCGACGCATGAGGACGGTCGCATCCTGCTCGTAGCCGTGGAGGCGAGCCTCGACACCGTCCCCGCCGTGACGGCATCCGAGGCGGCGGAGCTTCTCGGGGTGTCCCGCGCACGCGTCTCCCAAATGCTGAAGTCCGGCCTGCTCATGGGCTTCCGCAAAGGGCGCGACTCGTTCATCACGCGCTACAGCGTCGACGCCCGCCTGCGCGAGAAGCCCAAGGCGGGACGGCCGAAGAAGGCAGCGTCGAAGCCCAAGCCGAAGGCGGCGGAAGCCCGCTAGGAAACGAGCGGAGGGACGGGCTCGCGCCCGCCCCTCCAGCGGCCTCCACGCGCAGGCCGCTCCGCTCACTGCCACGCCCATCCTTGCCCTTCCATCTGCGGCACGGTCGCGCACGGCCACGCCTCCCCGTCCCGCGGCCGACAGCGTCGGCCGCGGGACGGAAGCGGGCTACCAGGTGGCCGAGCAGTCGCAGCCGGTGCGGACCTGGCCCTTGCCGTTGGCGCGCCTGCGCAGCTTGCCGACATCCCAGCGCTCGAAGATGAGGGCGCGGTGCGCGCGGTAGATATCGAAGGCGCCCTCCAGCTCCATCCCCACGCACGTAAACGAGCCGTTGATGGCGCCGTAGAACTCGGCGGCGTGCTCGTTGAAGCTGTTCTCGGCGAACAGTAGACGTTGGCCGCGTGCCCGCGGCCCTGCAGCGGCACGAGCAGCTCGTTGCCGTTGCCCTCGATGAAGATGCCCTTGTTCTCCAGGCGCACGCCGCGCACGGCCTTCTCGGCCTCGAAGCGGTCGGCCCAGGGCTCCTTGTTCATCTTCGCCCAGTACGCCCAGGCGTTCTCGAACCGGCAGGCTTCGTCGTCGTAGATCGCCTGGAAGAACCCGCGGCAGTCCTCCGCCGCCTCCAGATGCCCCTTGGGCCGGGGCCACACCCCGCCCGCGATGCTAGCCAGGGCCAAAAGTTCCCGGTAGTCCTTCGCCTGCGCTGCAGGCACCGCCTCTACCTGCGCCTTCAGTTCCTCGTACTGCATTGGTCCTCCTCCTTCGAGCCGCCGGCGCACGAGCGCGCGGCAGCGTTCCTTCTCCTTGCCCGGGCGTCCTGCGCGCCCGGTCCCCGCGCGCCTAACGGCGCGGCTTGTCGATGCGCGCCGTGGTCTTCACGAAGCGCACGTCCTCGCCCGTCTCGGCCACCGGCACCTCGAACCCGCCCTTGTAGCCCGTCTCGGGGCGGACGTCGGACTCCTCGTAGTAGTCCGGCCGCGCAAAGCCGATGCGCGCCATCATGGCCTCGAACTCCTCGCGGGCGGGCGCGGCCTGCACGGCGTTGCCGAGCTCCCGCGCGCGGGCCACCGTGGCCGCGTCGCGCTCCCCGGCCGCCACCACGCCGTCGTACACCAGCACCCCGCCGGGGCGCAGCACGCGGAACGCCTCGCGGAACACCGCCTCGGGGCAGAAGTCCACGTTGACGCTGCTGTTGGCGAACACCAGGTCGAACGAGCCGTCCGCGAGCCCGGCGGCGGCGAGGTCCTCCGGATAGGCCACCAGGTACTCCATGTTGTTCTCGGGCAGCCCGTTGCGGCGCCACGCGTCGTCCTGGTAGGAGCGGGCGATCTCTATCCACTCGGGCGTCGGGTCCACCCCCACCACATGGCCGCGCGGCCCCACGTAGTCCGACAGCTTGATGACGCCCTTGCCCCGCCGGCAGTCGATGTCCAGCACGCGCTTGCCCTTGATATCGCCCAGAAGCGTCATCTTGCACTGGCTCGCGAACCCGTACTCGTTGGGAAGCTGCCCGTAGTACGCCCGCAGCGCCTCCGGATCGATCGCTTTCTCCGCGCCCATGCCCAAGCCTCCGTCCCTGACCGCGCCGCTACTTGTACGACACGCGCGAGTTGTTCACCAGCCACGAGAGCGCGGCCTCGCGGCGCGCGAACACCCGGGCCTCGTCGCCCAGCCCCTGGTCTTCCAGCTGCTGGCGGATCTTCTCGCGCTGCTCGGCATCGTTGCCGGGCATCTGCGCCGTGATGTCGGCGTCGGAGAGCTCGATGTCCAGGTGGTCGGCGAGCGCGTCGATGGCGCACGTGATGCGCAGCGCGTCCAGGGGCTGGCCCGGCAGCAGGTCGGCCGGGTCAGGATCTTCCACCAGGCGCTTCGCCAGCTCGTCCAGCACGAGGTCGGGGAACTGGGCGTCGTTCTTGGCCATGTCGGGCAGGCCGAACTGCTTGGCCACGCCCTCGCGGAACTCGGCCACCGTCTTGGCGGGCTCGAAGTGCTCGGCCACGAACGCGTCGGTGAGCTCCGGCGTACGGCAGCTTAAGATCTTCTCCACCGTCACCTGCATGGTCAGGCGGGAGGCGTCGCCGTCCTTCGCCAGCGGCAGCTTGATCTTCGCCTCGGCGTCCTTCGTCTCGCCCGGCACCATGCCCACCAGCTCCTCGTCGAACGTGCGGGGCATCTCGCCGCCGCCCACGTGGTACAGCGAGTGCTCCAGCACGAAGTTGGAGGCCGGGTTGCCGTCCAGGCGCGCGTCCACCGTGGTCACCACCACGTGGTCGCCCATGGCCACGCCGCGCTCTTCGGCAATCTCGTGGTACTCGGCCATCGGCTCGAGCAGCTTCTCTATCTGGGCGTCCACGAGGCTCGCGGGCACCTGGGGCTTCGGCAGGTCGAGTTCGACCGGATCGTACGAGGTGAGCGTGTACTTCTTCATGTTCTCTTCTCCTTTTAGGTTGCTTGCGTTTCGCTTGCTTCTACCTGGCTTGCTTCTACACGTCGAGGTCTTCCACGCGCCGGCGCAGCTCGCGCTGGCGGTCCGACAGGATCATGTCCTGGTTGTGCGCGAAGTAGGACTGGCTGCCGTACTGGGCGATGTAGCGCGCCGAGCTGGTGCGCGACGTGAGCTCCGTCGTGAACACCACCATCTCCTGCGCGTCCCCGAACGAAGCCTCCACGAAGGCGAACGCACGGGCGAGCCGCTGCTCCACGCCGGCCGCGCGCTCCTGCAGCGCCGCCGCCCTGGCGGCGAACGCCTGCGACGCGAGCGCGAAGGCGTCCTCTGGCGCGGCGCCGTCGACCGCCTGCCGCAGCGCCACGAGCACGTCCAGCTCGGCCTCCGCCGTCGCGCGGCGGCCCTTCGAGAGGTTGCCTGCCGCCACGCCCAGCTCCAGCTGCGAGGTCCGGGTCCGCTCCAGCTCGTCCAGAAGGCCGCGCACGTCGCCCCCCTCCTCCGCGGCGGGCTTCAGGCCCCGCAGGTCGTCGCGCAGCGCCACGAGCACGTCGGTCTCGGCCACGATGTCGGCCATGTCGCCGCACACGGCGTCCAGCAGAAGCCCCACGAGCGACAGGCGCTCGTCGAACTCCGCCTCGGTCGCCCGCTCGATTATACCGGCAACGTCGCCCCCGGCAAGGATCTCGTCGATGCGGTAGTCGTCGCGGTACTTGTTGAACAGGTCGTAGTACGCCGCGAACTCGCGCGCAATCGCCTCGTTCTGCACGTAGGGATGACAGCTCGTCGACCTTTCCCCCCGATAAGCTGCACACCCGTTCACTTGGCCGATCCCTTTTCAGCCCAAACCAAAGACGCCTCGTAATCATCGATGCAAGAACCGTGCCACTTTCTCTCGGGAAATACCGGCAGGTCACGAGGTTGCGCGCACGCAAAAGCCGCAGACAGGCGCGCCGAGCGAGCGTCACAATATGAGAACGCATGAGAATTTGTTTAGAAATAAGACGAGGCGCACCGAGGGAAACGCTGATCAACGCAACCATGCTCTTCTTGGTTGCACCAGGTTTGCGGCATTTGCACACGGCCCCTTTTTTAACATGACCGATTGAGTCATGGACTAAATCGGCGGACGCTAGGGAAGCGCCATTAATCAGTGCTTCCCTCGGTGAGACAGCGAGACGGGACTACTGTCTCGCTGTCGCGATCAGCTGCGGCGGCGCGCGGCGCGGGCCGGGATGCCCAGCTCCTCGCGGTACTTGTTCACCGTGCGGCGGGACACGGACACGCCCTCGCGCTCAAGCGCCTCGGAGATGGCCTGGTCGCTCAACGGGTTCGACGGGTCCTCGCAATCCACGAGCTCGCCTATGCGGTGCTTCACGCTGATGGACGACACCACGCGGTCGGTGCCCTGGTAGGCCGAAGAATGGAAGAAGAACCGCAGCTCGAACACGCCGCGGGGCGTCTGCATGTAGTTGCCGTTCGACACGCGGCTCACCGTGGACTCGGACACGCCCGTGGCCTCGGCCACCTGGGCCATGGTGAGGGGGCGCAGGCAGTCGTAGCCCTTCTCGAAGAACTCCACCTGCATCTGCACCATGCAGCACGCCACCTTGTAGAGCGTGGCATGGCGGAAGTTGATGCCGTCGATGAGGCTCTCGGCCTCCTTGAGCTTCTCGCTCAGGTACGTCTCGGTCTCGTGCTCCTTCACGTTGGATGCCATGGCCCGGTACGTGGGGTTGATCTTCAGGTGCGGCAGGTAGAAGTCCTGCAGGCTGACCTCGTACGTCCCGTCGTCAACCGCCGTGACCACCACTTCGGGCCAGATGGGGCGCGATGGGCGGCCGAACTGGCTCGCAGGACGGGGGTTGCACGTGCGGATGACTTCGAGCGCCTCGCCCAGCTGGGCGAGCGAGATGCCCATGTCGCGCGCGATGGCGGCGGGGGTCCGCGTCTCGAATTCGGCGAGATGGCTTTTTATGAGGCGCTCGAGCAGCGGGGTGAGCTTGCCGGCCTTCCCCAGCTGCAAGAGCAGGCACTCGGCCAGGTTGCGCGCGGCCACGCCCGTGGGCTCGAACTGCTGGACGAGCGCGAGGACCTGGGACACCTCCTGTTCGGACACGCCGAGGGAGGCCGCCGCCTGGTCCACGGCGATGCGCAGGTAGCCGTTGCCGTCGATGTTGCCGATGAGGTACTCCCCGATAGCCTTCGCGCGCGGGCCGTCGGCCTGCAGGCGCAGCTGCTCCAGCAGGTGCTCGTCGAGCGTGTCGCCCTCGGTCAGGAAGCGGTCGAACGAGAACGAGCGCTGGGACAGGTCGCTGCGCTCGGCATCGAACGTCTCCGGGCTGCCGTGGCCGCGCTTCTCGAAGAGCGCATCGGCGCTCACGTCCTGGGAGTACCGTTCGGGCGCGAGGGGGTGGCGCGGCTCGACCCAATCGTCATCGTCGAAGAACGGGTTCTCCTCCACGCACTTCCGCGCGTACTCGGAGAGCTCCTGCGCCGACATGCGCAGGATGGCGATGCCCTGCTTGAGCTCGGTGGTGAGGTGGAGGTGCTGTTGCAGGCCGAGATCGGGCCTCTGGTCGACGTTCACGAAGCCGCCTCCGCCCCATCCGGCACGCGAGCGCCCCGGGCATGTCGATGATCTGCCGGTAAGCCTTGCCGCATGACAGCCTCTTCCCCCGTCGGAAACCGCCTACCGAGGATGCGGGCCCCTCTCGGACGCCCCGCCTCGGATCGAATGGTGCCTATAGTAGCACGATCGGGCGGAAAGACGATGACTTCTTCGGTCGGGAGTTTCGCAACCCGCTCCTGCGAAAAGCGCTATCATGGGAGAAAAGACACGGCATCGACCACCGAGGAGACCGCGATGGAGCACGGAAAGCACACGTTCACGTTCATGGGGACGGCCGCCGGATGCGGCGTGCCCGCCTTCTTCTGCGACTGCCCCGCCTGCAACGAGGCGCGGCGCGACCCGCGCGCACGGCGCGGCGACTGCGGCGCCCTGGTACGCGGCACGAACGCCGACGGCTCGCCCGGCAGGAACGTGCTCATCGACACGCCCCCCGACCTGCGCCACCAGCTGCTGCGCGAGGACGTGCGCCGCGTGGACGAGCTCTTGTACACGCACGCGCACTTCGACCACCTGGGGGGCCTCGGCGAGCTGGAGTACCTGGTGCAGCTCGTGCGCAAGGCCCCGCTGCCCACCTATGGCAGCGCTGCGGCCCTCGAGGGGGCGGGCATCGAGTTCCACTACATGACGTACTGCCTGGACATGCGCGAGCTCGCCCCCTTCGACGAGCTGGAGCTCGACGGCGTGCGCTACACGGCGCTGCCCGTGACGCATGCACCGGGCACGTACGGCTACCTCATAGAGACACCCGAAACGCGTCTGTTCTACGCGTCGGACACCGGGAAGCTGCCACCCGAGACGGCCGAGCGCGTGCGCGACGTGGACGTCATGGCCATGGACGCCACGTTCTGGAAGCGGAACTGGTCGCCCGACGCGCACCACAGCGTGCAGGAGTGCATCGAGGAAGGCCTGGAGCTGGGCGCCAAGACGCTCTACCTCACGCACCTGGCCATGCACTACGACGAGCCCGTCACGCTCGCCGAGCTGGAGGAGTACCTGCAGCAGTACGGCGGCCGCGTGAAGCCCGCCGCCGACGGCCTGACGATCGACATCTAGGGCCGGCCCGCGCGGGACGCGCAAGGCGATCCGGCGCAGGAGGGACGCAAGCACCGCCAGCGAACGCGTAGAGCGACCAGTGCGCAACGCGAGAAAAGACGCGCAGAACGGCCGAACGGCGCGAGATGCGACTGAGCCGGTGCCGCGCCCCCCTCTTCTACCAGCCGGCTGACCTCGGCGCGCGCTCCCGCCCGGCTGGTAAAGGAAGTGCCGCTTCCGCGAACGGAAGCGGCACTTCGTCAGCACCAGCATCGCTTAACGGCGCAAACTACGCCGTGGAGCCGCCTCAACTGCTGCCGGCGCCGGCGCAGCAGGCGTAGCAGTGGTTGCCGAACGCGATGTCGCGCTGCAGCGGCAGCGACGGGTCGGCCGCCAGCTCCGCGATGGTCAGGCCGTTTTTGCAGGGCAGGCCGGCCGCCTGGTTGAAGTCGCAGTCGTACAGCGTGCCGTCCCAACCCACGGAGAGCTGGCTGCGGCACATCATGGCCGGCACGGTTTCGGGGTTGAACGCGCCCACGAGCTTGTTCATGTAGCGCTCCAGGTTCCCCGTCTTGTGCAGCAGGTTCCCGAAACGCCCGAGCGGGTTGTTCGCGATGGCGAACACGTGGTCGAACACGATGCCGTAGTCCTCCGCCAGCTTCGCGCGGTACTCGCGCTCCAACGCCTCCTGGTCGGGCGGCAGGAACGCACCGCTCGGATTGAACACGAGGTTCAGCACGGGCCCTTCCCCGCCCGCGCCCTCGGACGCGCCGTAGCCGAGCGTGTTCAGCTTCTGCAACATGGCTATGACGCCGTCGAACGTGTCGGCGCCGCGTTGCTTCTCCACCGGCTTCGCCGTGTAGTGGGGCAGCGAGGCGAACACGGTGACCCCCAGCTCGGCGAACACTTCGGGCAGATGGCGGTAGGGCCCGTCCAGCAGCACCACGAGGTTCGAGCGCACGATGACGTCCAGGCCGCGGGATGCCCCCTCGCGGACGAACCATTCGAAATCGGGGTTCATCTCGGGTGCGCCGCCCGTCACGTCGAGCGTCTTGAAGCCGCGGCCCGCGGCCACGTCCAGGCACTGCTGCAGCGTCTCGCGCGCCATGACCTCGGTGCGCGCGGGGCCGGCGTCCATATGGCAGTGGCGGCACGCCAGGTTGCACAGGCGGCCCACGTTCACCTGCAGCACGTCGAGCTGCCCGCGCGTGCGGCGCGTGGCCTCGTCCGTTCGCTCGTAGAACGGCGGGAACGAGTCCATGACGGCCTGGGCCTGTTCGCTGGTTTGCGGCATGGCTACATTTCCAGCTGCTTGACCACGTTCTTCATCTGCACGCCGTGCACGAGCGCGGCGCCGCCGCGGATGGCGTTGGCCACGTGGAAAGCCTCGGTCATCTGCTCCTCGGTCACGCCCTTCTCCAGGCACGACTGCGTGTAGGAGTCGATGCAGTACGGGCACTGCACGGCGCCGGCCACCGCCAGCGCGATGAGCGCCTTCTCGCGCGCCGTGAGCGCGCCCTCGGCGAACACCTTGCCGTAGTAGGCCATGTAGAGGTCCCAGAGCTCGGGGGCCTCCTCGCCCATCGTCGAGAACTTGTCGAGGTCTTCCGGGTTGTAGTAGGTCTCCATGGCCTTCGTCCCTTCCTGCATGCGTCGCCCGGGCACGCTGACCGTCCCGGTAATGATAGATTACGTCTTATACTAGATTATCACCATTATCGCGGCTTGGCTAGCTAGCCAGACGAAAACGCGCATCGTGCTCGGCGGATGCGCGCAGAAGGAAGGTCGCGCGCGTCGCCCGTGCCCCGCGGCGCGCGGCCGATCGTGCGGCCCCGCACGCCCCGAGCCGCGAGCGGCCGACTGTGCGCGGCGGGCGGTGCAGGGCGCCTGATGCGGTGAAAAGTTAATGGTGATGAACTTACATGCCGGCACCGGTGAGGCGCGGTGCCGTATACTAGGTGCATCCGATGAGTTCGGATTCGTATGCGCTTAACGCGCTGCCCGTTTTTTCATCATCGACGACATCTACGATGCAGCCCCGGCGCCCGGCGCCCGCTGTCGGTCGTCCTGCGTCGGCGGAGACACCCTCGCCGAGCTCGCGTCAAACGCCTGTGCCGCCTGCCGCGGCCCTGCACGACGCATGAAAGAAACGACAAGAGAATACGCACCACGACCGAAAGGACCCCATGTCTCTGCATGCCGTACGCCCTCTGCCCGACAACGCCTACACCCGCGCCCTCCGCGGCGCCGTCCCCGTGCCCGCCGGCGGGAAGGACAAGCTCGCGTTCCAGGTGCTCATGGTGTTCTGCATGGTCACGTGCATGGTGACGCTCAACTGGCTGATCCACGCGTCCGACCGGTCGCTGGCCGCGTTCTCGGAGGTGCTCTACGAGTACTCCCTCACGTTCGTAGCCGCGCTCTTCGTGCGCACGGTCGTGACGAACCCCCTCGTCGGCCGCCTGGCGCGCGCCGTCGTGCCGGCCGGCCTCGCCGGTTTCAGGCGCACGGTCGCCATGACGCTGGTGAACGTGTCGGTCATGGTGACGTTCATGACGTTCTTCGGCGTGCTCATCTCTAACGGCCCGGCCGGCTTCACCTGGCTCGCCTACGCCGAGAGCCTGCCCCTGTCCTACCTGCTGGCGTTCTCCGTGAACCTGCTGGCCGTGGGTCCCTTCGTGAAGGTCGCCTACGCAGCCGCCGTGAAACCCGGGCTGCTCTGGGCGTCCGAGAAGGCCGCCGAGCTGCGCGCCGCCGCCCGCGCCGCCATACCCCGCACCCTGTTCGGCCGCGGCGAGTAGCGCCCCTCGCCCGTCTGCCTGAAGCGTCGGCCAGCCGCCTTTGATCAACGAACAGATGTTTCACGTGAAACATCTGTTTCGACCCGCACCCCCTATCCTGACCATGCGACGAAATCCCCGTTTCGTGGCCGCTCTCGACAGACAAGGTTTCCCGCGCGCGCCGGACCGGCAACCCGACCAGAGGAGGGCGCGACGCCCCCCCTTGCCGCCTTCCGCCCAACGCTTGCGCCGCGATGGGGCCGCAAGACGGAGACGGCAATTCCGCAGAACGACGTGAATTTTCGGTTAGCGAAAAAATCATCTCTGCGGGTATTGCCTAATAGTAGATATCATCTTATACTGGAAGAGGTCTGAAACACAGGAGCCGGAAACGTGCCGCGTTTCCGGCTCTCCTGCTTTCCAGCGCTTTCGCCATCCTTCCCCATCAGCATTCCCACCTGGGATTTTCCCAGCAACGCAGCACGATTCATCCCCTCGTGTGGACGAAAATCAACAGGGGCTAGTACGCACGGGTCGATACCCTCCCCCTCGCGCGCCGGTACAATGGCGGCGTCTCGCGCTTTCGCGCACGTCACGTTATCGGAACCTACAGGGGGTATTGCTTCGATGAAAGCCTACAAGACCGTGATCTACAGTTTTCTGATCGGCGGTGTGCTCGCACTCATCGCCCAGGCGCTCGTTACCGTGTGGACGAACGTGCTCACCGGCACGCCCATGCAGTTCTTCATCGGCGGATCGACGCTCATCAGCATGGGCATCATCGGCTGCATACTGGGCGGCTTCGCCAACTACCAGCTGGTCGAGGAATGGGGCACGTTCGGCGCGCTGCTGCCGTTCTCGGGCTTCGCCATGGCCGTGGGCATGAAGATGGTGGGACCCTGGACGAAGCAGAACGCCACCGCGGGCAAGGCGGTGTGGCAGGGCTTGTGGCTGGTCATCTGGTTCAACGCCGTGGCTGCCGCGTTGAGCATCCTGTTCGGCTTCATCTGCGGCTCCATGGGCACGGAGCCGCTCGTGGTTGTTGAGAAGAACACGACCGCGATGGTGTTCCCGCTGGCCTTCCTGGTGGGCGGCGGGCTGTGCGCGCTGTTCCAGGTGGTGTATTTGGTGGTGAAGGGCATCACGCCGAAGTGCCAGCCCGTGTGGATCCTGCTCACGGCATGGTTCTGCGGCGCCATCCTCGCGCCGCTCGGCGTGTCGGGCGCGCTTACAAACTTCGCCGGGCAGGGCTTCAGCGTCATGATCCCCGTGGGCGGCTACAACATGTACAATGTGGGCGTGTCGTTCGCGATGGGCGAGATGGGCGAGGGCCTCGCTCACTTGGGATCGTTCTTCCTGGCGGTGGCGGGCCTGTTCTTCACCGGCTTGGCAACGTTCCTCATCTACAACGCGAAGTTCGGCCGCACGCCCATCCATGAGGTGCATCGCATGAAGGCACAGCACCTCATGGACGAGCTCGACGACATCGTGCCCGGCGCAGCCGGCACGCTCCTCGTCGCATCGGCCGGGGCGGTGCCCATGGCCGTGGCCGAGGAGGCCGTGGACCGCTCGATAGGCTAAGGCGGCAGGCAACGGCCCCGGACGCACCAGGCAGACCGGTTCGAGGGAGAAGGAGGCCCGCATGGGCAAGAAGGGCAACGGGCGCATCGAGAAGGCGCGCGCCGAGATCGAGCGGCTCAAGGCACGGCGGCGCCTCGACCTCATAAAGATATTGGCAGCCCTTGCCGCCATGATGCTCATCTTGCTGGGAAAGCCGATGCTCGAGAACGCCGGCATCATCGAGGCGGACAACATGGTGGTGAACGGCGCGATGTGGATCTCGGCGTTCATCCTGGCCATCTTCGCAGGCTCGGCAGGCCGAGACTTGTCGAAGTGCGGCCGCAGCATCGACGAGGTGCGCACGCGCGCCGGGCTCTAGGCGATCACCGTGCCGGACGAGCATCCCGGCACGGGCGCCACGGTGCCACTTCATACTCCAGAACCATACCAGAAGTGGTAGGGTTTCCCCGGGCCCCCTTCGTATAATGGCGGCGTCAGCCGACTCCGAAGGGGGCCATCATGTCTATCATGCCGATTCTCGTGCCGTTCGTCGTACTCGCCACCGGGTTCACCACCATCATGATCCTGCTCTACCGCAACCTGCAAAGGCTCGACGAGGAAGCCGGCGACGCCTGGCGACGCGTGCAGGAGCAGCGAACCGCGCGCTTGGATGCCTCCCTGCGCCTCCTCGATGCCCTGGATGCAGCCGGGGAGCTTGCAGACGCGCCCACCGCCGACATCCGCCAAGCCCTGGCCGCCTGCCGGGGAGCGGACGGGCCCGAAGCAGCCACCGAGGCCGACAGCGCGCTTGCCCGGGCGTGGCGCTCCTTCTCCGCCGTGGCCGACATGCGGCGCATCGCCGCGCTCGACTGCGCCCATGAGGCGATCGGGCAGCTGCACGAGGCCGACCGCCTCCTGCCCACTTGCGAGCGCCTGTACAACAACGCCGCCACCATGTACAACAACGCCGGCGTGACGTTCCCCGCCCTGCTCGTGGCGAGGCGCGCGCATTACGCCCCGCGGCCGCCCTACCGGCCACAGCACCTGCGCAGCGCGAGCGAGGTGGCCAGCGCCGCCGACACCGAGACCCTGGCCGACAAGTCGCCGCGCATCATGAACGCCTACATGCTGTGGGCCGTGGGCATGTCGGACACCATCACCGAGGAAGCCGGCCGATAAACCCGCTGCCGCCGCCTAGGAGACGGCAGCGCGCCGAGCCGAATAGCGCGCCCGCGGCGCTCACTCCAGCGGGAGCGCCATGACCACGGCATCGTCGGGCGGGTCCTCGTAGTAGGCCGGCCGCACCGCCACCTCCTGGAAGCCCAGGCGCGCATAGAAGCCGCGCGCCTGCGCGTTGCCCGCGCGCACCTCCAACGTGAGGACGCCGTGGCCGCCGGCACGGGCGTCCCGCACCGCCTGCTCCACGAGGGCGCGCCCGACGCCCGCCTTGCGCCGAGCGGGGTCCACGGCCACGCGCACGATGGCGGCGCCCTCGGGAGCGCCCCACCATCCCAGGTACCCCGCCAGCCCGCTCTCGGTGAAAGCCGCCGTGTAGTGCGCGCAGGGGTTGTGGCGCAGGTCGAGCGCGAACGCGAGCGGCGTCCACGGGTCGCGGAACGAGGCTATCTCGATGGCCATGACCGCGCCGAGGTCCTGCTCGGCGAGCGGGCGGACGGCAACAGCAGGAGCGGGCGGCCGGGCGGACGCCTCCGCGGATGCAAGCGGCGGCCCGTCGCACGGAAGCGCTTCCGCTTGGGCGTCGTGCATCTTGGGAAGCGCCTCGGGCGCCGATCCGAACGCGGGGCCGGCGTACTTCCAGGGCGGGGCCCCTTCCTGCGGCTTCTGGCCGATGGCCACGAACGACTGGGTGACGAAGTAGTAGTCGTCCTGGTCGAACAAGGCACCCCAGGCATCCGCAAGCGCGCGGATCTCTTCGGCCACGTTCCCGTCAACGCACGCGGGCACGTTGCGACGGAAGTAGACGCAGCGCTCGAACAGAGCGCGGCGCTCCTCGCGCGACTTGCCGCACGTGTCGGCCGCGAACTGCCGGACCGTCACGTTGCCCAGCCCCGCGCGCCTCATGAGCGTGTAGCACTTCTCGCCGTTGTAGCGGTCCGTGCAGGCGGTGTGCGGGGTGTTCGGCAGCACGTGGCGCTCGTAGAGCCCGAACAGCCGGCGCATGACCTGCTCGTGATCGGGGTACGACAGCTTCGCGGCATCGTCGGTGGTCTTCACCACCACGAAGCCGCCGGGCGCGAGCAGCCGGCACGCCTTGGCGAGCGCGGCCTGCGCGTCGGGCAGGTGCTGCAGCACGTGGGAGAAGTACACCAGGTCGAAACGCTCGCCCGCCTCGGGCTCGTAGTCCTCGAACGACGAGCACGCGAACGAGAACCGCGCGTCGCCGGCCGCGCGCGCCGCCGCCTCGGCCACGGCCTCGGGCAGCGGGTCCACGCCCACGACGCGCGCCACGCCCGCATAGGGCGCGAACTTGAGGTAGGTGTTGAACCCGTCGAAGCACCCCACGTCCAGCACGCGCACGCCGTCGCGCCCGGCCAGGCTCACGGCCTCGAACGCGGCGTAGTCCTCAGGCGCGGTGCGCAACGCCTGCTTCGCGATCTGCCCTTTGCCCCACGCCATCGGCGCTCCTCTCCCTCGTCTCCCCCACGGCGGCCCCCGCCAAGGCCGGCTCCGCCACCCCGTACTTCTCCTGCAGCCGCACGTTCGCCGGCTTGCACAGCGCGCCGCATAGAAGCGACAGCAGCGCGAAGGCGGGCACGATGACGAAGAACGCCTCGTAGCCGCCCGTCCACTCGAAGAGCGCTGCGGCCACCAGCGGGAACACCAGGTTGAACGGCGCCAGCACCACGGCGCTGATGCCGGTGTTCATGGCCAGGTCGCGCTGTCCGAACGTCGTGCGCATGTACGAGGTGTTGATGGCCGCGTACATGCCGTACAGCAGCCCCTCGACGAGCAGGAACGGCGCGAACAGCCACGGCACCTCGAACCAGTACGCCGCCGCCATGCCCACCGACACGGCCAGCGCCAGCGCCGGGAGCACCACCAGCGTGCGGTTCTGCCCGATGCGGTCGTACAGGATGCCGCCGAGCGGCCGCCCGAACCCGTTGCCCAGCCCGAGCGCGCCCACGGCCGCCGTGGCAAACGCGACGGACGACCCGATGCCCGTCATCATGACGGACGCCTCGGCGATCACGGCGCCGCCCGCCCCCATGACCACGCTGCGCCAGATGCAGAACAGCCAGAACGACGGCTCGCGCACGGTGCGCGAGCCGGGCAGGCTCACGCCCACCGCATCGCGCTTCGGCTTGAGCGCCGCGATATGCGGCGGCGGCTCCTGGATGAAGCTGACGGCCACCAGCGCTTCCACGAGCGCCAAGGCGGCGATGGCCACGAACGCCAGGCGCCAGCCCAGCGGCGAGTAGATGAGCGCCGAGGCCAGCGAGCCCAGCACGAGCGCGCCCATGCCGAAGCCCATGACCAGCACGCCCGAGGCGAACCCCACTTTGTCGCCGAACCAGGCGAGCGTGTTCGTGGTCCACACCGTGTAGCTCATGCCCGAGCCCAGCCCGCAGCACACGCCGTAGAACAGGTAGAGCTGCCAGAGCTCGGTGATGAACTGGCACGAGAACAGCCCTGCCACGATGAGCGAGGTCGAGGCGACGAAGCAGGTGCGCAGCGAGAGCACCTTCGAGAGCGGCCCGATGGACAGCATGCCGAAGGACAGCCCGATCATGGCGACGGAGAACACGAGCGACGTCTGGCTGCGCGTCCAGCCGAACTCGGCCTCGAGCGGGGGGATGAAGATGGACCAGGCGTAGATCGTGCTGAACATGAGCATGGTCAGGATGCCGCACACGAGGATGGCGTAGCGGTTCTTGCGTATGTCGGCCACGCTCATCGCCTCCCCCGACGTTTCCGGGCGGAGGTGCCGACGCCCCCGGACGGAAGCTGCGCGCAACCGCGCGCCCGCGTTTCAACTCGTCCAGCAACCTACCACCGGCAAGCGGAGCGCCCCTACTGTGAGGAGTATGAAAACGGGTCCATCTAGTACGGACGACTATACGCGCGCCCGCGCGCGCACGGCACAATATACGATGTCGCACGGCATGCCCGCGCTGTTCGTGCGCGCGTGTAACCATTGAAAGAGAGGGGATCCATGCCTGACCTTACCGTCGGCCAGATAAAGAGCAAGCGCATGCTCTACCTGGCCTTGTCCACGCTCACGCTGCTGTTTCTGGGACTGATCTACGCGTTCTCCATGTTCGCCGGCCCCATCTGCACCACGTTCGGCCTCGAGAAGGCCGCCGTGGGGCTCACGTTCAACATCATGATGATCACGTTCTGCGTCGGCGCCGTCATCGGATCGCAGATCGAGGCCAAGATCGGCGTGCGCAACACGCTGTTCGTGGCCGCGGCGCTGTTCTTCTGCGGCTTCGCCGGCACCGGCCTGTTCGGCAACGGCAGCATCACCGTGGTGTACCTGTGCTACGGCGTGCTGGGCGGCCTGGGCGTGGGCGTGGGCTACAACTCCGTCATCGCCACCACCAACGTGTGGTTCCCCGACAAGGTGGGCTTCTCGTCGGGCGTGCTCATGATGGGCTTCGGCCTGGGCTCGCTCATCTTGGGGACGCTCTCGGTGAACCTGGCGCCGACGCTCGGCCTGGGCACCGTGTTCGCGGCCATCGGCGTGATCACCGCGCTCGTGGTGGTCGTGCTGGCCTGCACGCTGCGCCGCCCGCCGGCGAACATCGTGGCCCTCATGGCACCCGAGAAGGCCACCGCGTCCGGCTACGACCCGGGCGAGCAGGACACGCCGCTCAAGTCCTCCACGTTCTACGTGTACTGGGTCTGGGCCATCATCGTCATCGCCATCGGCCTGGCCACCATCGGCAACTGCGCCTCCGACGCGCAAGCCGTGGGCTTCGACGCCGGCTTCGCCACGCTGCTCGTAGGCCTGGTTTCCACCTGCAACGGCCTGGCGCGCGTGCTCATCGGCATCATCTACGACAAGACGAACGTGAAGGTCACCATGCTGGTGGACGGCCTCATCGCCGTGGCCGCCTGCGCCTGCATCATCGGCGCGTTCACCACCGGCATCTCGGTGCTCTACGTGGTGGGCGCGTTCTGCTGCGGCTTCTGCTACGGCGGCGTGCCCGTGGTGGCCTCGGCGTTCGCCCGCCAGCGCTACGGCGCCAAGAAGTACCCGCTCAACCTGTCGCTGGCGAACTTCGCCATCGTGTTCGGCTCCATCCTGAACATCGTGGTGCAGGGCGCCGTGGGCGGCGACAACCGCCTGGCCGTGTTCATGGTCATGGGCGTGCTGTCCCTCGTGGCCGCGGCCGACGTGCTGCCGTTCTCCAAGAAGTGGAACAGCGACATGAAGATGCTGGAGGGCCGCAAGGCGAAGGCCTCCGGCAGCTCCGCCGACGTCGAGGCGCCCGAGGCGGCTGCCGCCGCCTCGTAAGCGAGCGCCTTCGCGGGAACCGGCGGCCTGACGCCTCCTCGGGCCGCCGGTTCCCCGTATGCACGGCCTCTTCCGCACGAGAGGCCGTGCATACGGGGATCACGCGATCCTGATCAGGGGAAAGGACACGTTATGGGCAGAAGCATGAGCCAGCGCAAGGCGAAGGCGTACGAGGACATCGAGCGCCTCAAGGCGAACCGCCGCAAGGACCTCATCAAGTGCGCGGCCGCCCTCGCCGCCATCGTCGTGCTCGTCACGGTGAAGCTGGGGCTGGAGACGAGCGGTATCCTGGAAGTGGGCAACATGGCCGTGGGAGCCGCCATGATGATGGCCGGCATCGGCCTGGCCATCCTGGGCGGCACCTCGAGCGTGGACTTCACCCGCTCGGGCAACGAGATCAGGGGCATCCAGGCGAGCGTGGGCATCACGAAGCAGGACATCAAGGACTACGAGCAGGCGAAGCGGGGGTAAGACGGAACGGGCACGCAGGGGGCGCACTCGCTCGCTAGCCGCAGGCGAACAGGCGAGTGCGTCCCTATGCGGCGGCCGCATGGGCGGAGGCTCGCCTGTTCGCTCCGCCGCCTTATAGAAGGAGAACCCCCGCACGGTGCGCACGCAGGACGCCCGGAAAGCCTCTCGCTCGCTCTAGTGGCCGGTAACGCCGTTGCCGGTGAGCTCGGTGGCCAGCACGAAGGCCGCCAGCAAAAGTCCCAGCACGATCCAGCAGAATATCTTGGCGGTCTTCGTGGACACGGGGCCTATCCGGTCGCTGCGCGGGTCGTTGTCCACCGTGAAGGCGGCAGCGCGGATCTCCTTGGTGAAGCGCGTGCGGCACTTCGTGCAATGGTCCTCGGAAGCAGATTCCTTGCCGCAGAACGGACAGATGATAGCGCTCATCGCGAACCCCCTTGTATCGATTCAGCTACCCGGCACCGGTGCGTCGGTCGGGTTTGCCAAGGCGGTTCGCCGCGGTCGGTTGCATCCTGCGCGCGACCAGCAACGCTAAGGGGACGCGGCAACCCGCGAACCGCCCTGGCAAACCCGACCGACGAGGCCCCCTTTCGGGAACCCCGTCGGCCAGTCGAACGTCAATCCTCGCACACCCTTTCAGGATGGGCGATAAAGCAGTGCTTACGCCTTGGCGTCGGCAGCCTCATCGGCGATGTCGTCGATGTTCATGCCCTTGGCGCCCTTGGGAAGCAGGAAGCCAGCCAGGAAGCCGAACGCCATGGGGGCGGCCAGCAGGGCGATCAGCGGAGAGAACGCCCAACCCGCAGCCTTCAGGCCGCCCAGGATGATGGGCGACAGGATGCCGGCAGACTTGCCGAGCGCGACGATGGTCGCAACACCGGAGTTGCGGAACTCGGTGGGATAGGACTCGGACATCATCGGCTGGGCAGCGGTGATGGCGTAGTTCAGGGCGAAGCCCATGAACACGAACGCGATCAGGTACGGCCAGAAGCTCGTCTCGGCGGGCAGCTTGACCACCTGGGACACGATGAGGCAGGCAACCACCGACAGGCCGTAGCCGAAGATGAGGTTGCGCTTGCGGCCCATGGCCTCGGAGACGAAGCCGGTGGTGCAGTTCGCCACGACGGACGCGGCGTTCTGGGCCATGGCCAGCATGTACGACGCGGTGACGGCGCCGCCCGTGGCCTCGAGCATCAGGGCCGGCAGCCAGGCGTTCACGCCGTAGATGCTGAAGTTGCCGGCGAAGTAGATGACAACCAGCGCGATGGTGGTCTTCAGGTACTTGCCCTTCCACACCTCGGCCGGGCTCGACTTGGCGGAAACCGGCGGCACGAGAAGGTTCTCGGCCTTCAGCTCGTAGGGAATCTCCTTGCCCGCACGCTTCTCGATGCGCTGCAGCACCTTGGCAGCTTGGTCAAGCTTGCCGTGCACGGCGCACCAGTGGGCCGATTCCGGCGTGAACTTGCCGAAGATGAACGCATAGAGCACCGGCAGGGCGCCGATCGCGTAGCACATGTGCCACGTGGCGATCTGGACCATGACCGTGCCCACGAGGGCGGCCATAACCCAGCCGACGATCATCCACGCCATACCGAACGTGATGAAGAACGAACGCTGCTTCGTGGGGGTGAACTCCGTGAACAGCGTGGTGACGATAGGCGTGCACACGCCCAGGAACAGGCCGGCGAGCACGCGGAAGACCGCGAAGACCTCGTAGTTCGGCGCGAAGATGCACGGAATGGTAAGCAGGCCGTACATGAACGTGCCCATGGTGAGGATCTTCTTGCGGCCGAACTTGTCGGACAGCGGGCCGGCTGCGAACGAGCCCACCACGATGCCGATCGTCGACCAGGACGACAGGGCGCCCTTGAGGGCGTCGTTGCCCGCAGGACCGAAGAACTCCTGCATGATCTGGGTGTTGGTATAGGAGATGATCATGTAGTCGTAACCATCGAACATCATCGCTATGCCAACGAGGAAGAAAATGGAAATGGTAAACTTGCTGACTCCAAGGGAGTCGATCGCCTGGGAAATAGTGAACTTCCCGGGCGACTTAGCAGCTGCACTCATAATCCGCTCCTTGGAACGTTCTCCGGCCCTTATGAGCTGTTTTTAAGCCGGAGAATCCGATAGGCGGCCGTCGGACAGTGCGGATCCCGCGCAAAAGAAGGCGTTCCCGCTTCATGCGCTAGCCTTGGATGAGTAGACTCGGATCGAGGCTTCGTCTTCTTTTGCTCTTTCAGCATTATCCCCATGAAAACGTTTCGACCCTGCCAGGCGGCCATGTAAAGACGGAGGGGACCCCAATCTCTCGACAGAGATCCCCTCGCCGTTGGAACTAACTACTCCTCGCCGAGAATCTTCTCGACGGCCTTCTTGTCCTGGTTCAGGCGCTCGGAGTCATCGATAGGCTTGAACGTCGCGCTCTCGATGGACTTGTCGGCAACCTTCTCCTTCTCGGCGCCGCACTTCTTGCACGCCGTGGCATCGGCCGCGTTAAAGGTACCGCACTCGGTGCACTTCCACAGAATTTTCCCCAGCGGAGGCGGACGGAATCCGCCTTTCTCCTGACGAGCCATAGCTCTACCTCCTTCGTTCCAACATTACTTTGCGAAAAGCACCTGATTGGGCTTCTCAGCCAACTTAGCGGACAGCTCCTCGAGCGTGCCGTAGTACATGATGCCAGCCTGGCAGTGATGCACGCAGCTCGGAAGCCTGCCCTCGGCCACGCGGTCGGCGCAGAGGTCGCACAGATCCGTGGGCAGGGGAAGATAGGTCCACTCCCACTTGCCGTTGATGTTCTTCACCGGGCCGTACTCCAGCGTCTTGATGCCGTACTGGCCGATCGGAAGATCATGCACTTTCTTGCAAGCAACTTCGCACGTATGGCAGTTGGTGCAGAATTCGTAGTCGATCAGCAGACCGTTAGTCGCCTTCGAACCGGGTGTAGTCATAGCCACCGAAGCCACCTCCCTTGGTCACAATCTCGCTAGGCGAGCAATCATTTTCAGGCGTCACCTTGTAGCACTTGCAGAGCGTGCTCTTGTACGGGGCGCCGTAGTGCGTCGGGCCGTACACGCCCATCGTGGTCAGGTTGTTGCCGTTGCAGTCGAACACGCCGTACAGGTTCGGCTCTGCCGCCTCCTGCTCGGGGAACCACCAGCCGTGACGGGCACGGACGAGGTTCGGCATGAGGCCCGGAGCGATGTGCGCCTGCTGCTTGCACTTGCCGCGACGGTTCTCGAACCACACCCAGTCGCCTTCCTTCACGCCGATCTCCTCGGCGATCTCGGGCGAGATGTCGGCGATAGCCGTGGGGTGCACTTCGCGCATGGTCGGCAGCTGGCGATGCTCGGAGTGGAACAGGCCGATGTGACGGTGGCCGGACGTGTAGATGTACGGGTACTCCTTGTACAGCTCAGGCGTACGGTACGGGCTCTCGAACGGCTCCATGTGGTGCGGCAGCGGATCGAAGCCCCACACGTCGAACAGCGGCGAGGAGATCTCGTACATACCGGTAGCCGTGACGAAGCCGGGCTGGCCGTCCTCGCGGAGCAGGCCCTTCTCGTACTTGTGGTACGTCTCGTTCCAATCCCAGTAGTCGTACACCGTGTGGGTGAGGTCCTCGAACGTGTACGGAACGCCGTTGCCGTCGTCCTGGATCATCCACGTCAGGAAGTCGCGCACGGTCTCGAACTGGTTGAAGAAGTCCGGGTTGAAGCGCTTGCCCAGATAGAACACCAGCTCTTCGTCCATCATGCACTCGTAGTAACGGCCGGCTGCGGCGGTCATCGTGCGCAGCGGCTGCCACCAGGAGCGGAAGGAGTCGCGCTCGACGGACATGGCCACGGGGAGCACCAGGTCGGCGAAGGCGACGGCGGTCGGGGTCAGGTAGTAGTCGACGACGACCGTGTAGGGCACGTTCTGCCACGCGCGGTAGATGCGCGGGGCGTCGCCGCCCATGTTGGCGATCGGGTTCGTGCCATGGACCCACATCATCTGGGGCGGATACGGCACGCCCGTCTCCATGGCCTCGAGCAGGAGGTCAGGCGGGATGAACGGCGTGTAGCCGGCCTTGTGGATGGGCGACTGGTCGGTGCCGATACGGCGGTCGAGCATCTCCTGGGAGATGAACTCGAGGCCGCAGCCGTACTTCTTGGAGCTGTTGTAGGCGTAGCGCACGAGCACGTTGCCGCCGGGGACGTCGAGGTTGCCGCACAGCGCCGTGATGTCGGAGATGGCGAACGAAGCCTCCATGGCAGCGATCTGCATGTCGATGGCGAGGCCCCACTGGATGGCGCCGGGCTTGGCAGCAGCGAACATGCGGGCAGCGTCGTAGATCTGCTGCTCGGGGATCCAGCAGATCTCCGCGACCTTGTCGGTCGGGTAGTCCTGCAGGCGCTCGACGAGCTCGTCGAAGCCGTAGCACCAGTTGTCCACGAAGTCGTGATCGTACAGGTCCTCGTCGACGATGACGCGCAGCATGCCCATGGCGAGCGCGCAGTCGGTGCCGGGACGAACCTGGATCCAGATGTCAGCCTTGGAGGCCAGCCACGTGAGGGCCGGGTCCATGACGATGAACTTCGTGCCCATGCGCATGAGGTCGATCAGCCAGTGGCCGACGAAGCCGTCGGGGTTGGACGCGAGAGGCTCGTTGCCCCACACGATAACAACCTCGGGCTGCTTCCACTCCGGGTTGTCGTAACGATCCGGGTGCAGCTGGGAGGCGTCCAGGATCCAGCAGTCGCCGTCCTTCATGAGGTTGGCGGTCATGCGGGGCTGGTAGCAGGAGTCGGCAGAGAGGAAGCCGAACGACATGTTCGGGCTGCCGAAGACGGCGCGGAGGCACATGGCGCCATGCCACATGGCGTTACGGCCGGTGCCGGACAGGGCGACGATGCCCTCGGGCCCGATGCCGTTGTACTCGTCATGAATGGTCTTGCAGATCGTCTTGTAGGTGTCCTCGAGCCAGTCGAAGGCCTCTTCCCACGTGATGCGCTTCCACTTGTTCTCGCCCTTTTCGCCGTCGCGGAGGAGAGGCCACTTGAGGCGGTCGTTGTTGTAGATGTTCTCGACCATGTTCAGGCAGCGCAGGCACAGACGTCCCTGGTTGTACCCGAAGTTGGGGTCGCCCTCGATCTTCTCGAGCTTGCCGTCTTTGACGTACGTGAGCACGCCGCAGCCGTTGTGACACCCAGGTCCGGTCCAGACCGAGGTGCGGGTCACTTCATAACCATCCTCGTACCAACGCCAGTCTGTTTTGTACAGATCATGGTTGTATTCGTTGATCATGAAAAGCCCCCCTTTCATAAAAGAGATACCGATAAGATGAACTCTTATTCTTCAGAAACCCCGAAGCACGCTTATCTCGGGTCGCGCGGCCTCCTCAAACCTCGCTTCCCGCCTTCCCCGTGTCCGCTCGGTCTCCTCTTCCGCGCGGAGGATCGGGGTTTCTTAAAGACTTGCAATGACCCTCGTGCCGACGTGCATGCGGCCTCTCTCAAGCCGCTGCCGGAAGGATCGACCCGCTCCTGCTTACGCAGTAGGCGGCTTCGGCGCGCCAGGGGCCTTGGGGGCGCTCGGCGCAGCGCCGGGAGCCTTGGGGGCGCCGGGAGCGCTCGGGGCAGGGGCGTTCGCGCCCGTGCCGGCAGCATCCGCAGCGGGAAGCTCGGTGCCGCACTTCTTGCACTTGTCGTTCTCGGGCGGGTTGAAAGAGCCGCAAGACGGGCACTTCTTCATCATTTCGTCGAACGACGGCGGTCTGAAGCACATATCGTGGTTCCTCCTCTTCCTCATTGAATCTCGGTGGACAAGGTCTGTTCGCAAATACATTGGGGTGCATTCACAGCGCATAAGCTACCACGCGGCAAATCGGCGAAACTACCTTCGCGGGTATGAAAAAGGGCGATCTAGTACTGGCAGTCATACTCACTACTACGCGTGTATCGAGGCTTTTACCAGGGGAAACGAAAATCGGTCATGCAAAGGGGACGATACGGGGTATGAGGCCCCCAACATGCGGAAGGGCCCGCATTGCGGGCCCTTCCGAAGCGGCCGATGCCGGGAAGCGCGGGCCGTGGCGCCGGATGGCGCAGAGAAGCCGGGCTAGGCGGCGGGGGCGTCGTCCTCCGTCTCCACGACCGCCGTGTCCACCACGCTGCGCATGACCTTGACGCGTGCGGCTGCGCGCTGGGCGTCCGCCATGCGGCCGTTCGCCTCGATCTCGGCGAGGAACGCATCGGGGTCGTCCGTGGACAGATACTCGGTGAGCTCGGAGGGCGCGACCTCGGTCCCCGTGGCCTCGATCATCTTGTCGAGCGCCGCGTTGAGCTTCAGCTGGAACACCACGTCGTCGCGCAGCTTCTCCTCGAACTGCTCCGGCGTGAGATGCTCCTCGCGCAGGTAGCGCTCCTTCGTGGACCCGAACGACTTGAGGCGCTGCTCGTACTGGGCGTGCGAAGCCTCGATGTTCGCGGCGACGACATCTGCGGGCAACTCGCCCTCCAGGCGCGCCACGAGGGCGTCGGAGCACTTCTGGAACTTCGTGTTGTTCCAGGCCACCATGCCCTGGCGCTCGAGGTCCTGCTTGATGCCCGCGCGCAGCTCGGCCATGGTGCTGATGCCGTCGAACTGGCTCTTTACCCACTCGTCGGTCAGATCGCCGATGGAGCGGATGGGCGAATGGTTCGTGGCCGAGGCAACGTAGACGAACAGCTGAGCGTCGATGTCGTCGTCGGTGGCGACGGGCTGCGGCGGCATGACGATGTGCACGCTGTCGTGCGAGGAGAGCGCGAACGCGCTCAGGTCGAGCTGGGGTGTGGATTCTTGCATAGGGTGCTCCTTACGGTTGGCGGGGCGTCGCCCCTGATGGACAGCAAAACGGCGCGCCGTGGCGCGCCGAGATGGGCCGATGTCAGTCTTGCTCCTGCGATTTGATGTCTTCCTCGCGGAACGTCTCTATCAAGCTGAGCATCTCCTGCGACGAATGCACCCCGAGTTTGTGGTAGATGTTCGCTATGTGGGTCTTGGCCGTGTGCATGGAGATGACCAGCTTCTGCTGGACGTACTCGGCGTTGCGGCCCTTGGCTATGAGGAAGAATATCTCGGTCTCGCGCGGGGAGAGCTTGTAGAGCTCGGCGATGCCGCGGCACGTGCGCCGCCAGGGCGTGTCGGCGCGCTTCGGCTCGCCGGAGGGCTTCGACGACAGCGCGGGCTTGGACGGCGCGGGCTCGTCGCGCGGGGCGGGCGCCGAGGCGGCGGGCGCCGATTCGGCTGCGGCCTTCCTGGAGGCGGCGGGCGCGGGCGCGCCGGAGGCCGGGGCAGCCGCGGCTCCGGCCTCCGAACCGGCCGCGCCGCCCGTGGCGGCATCGCCGGATTCGGCGGACTCGGAGGTCATGCACGCAATCTGCGCCTCGAAGGACTCCTGCTCGCGGAACGGCGTGAGCACCGTGGCCACGAGCATGGTGATGGCGGCCCCGCACAGCGAGTAGAGCACGAGCGAGGGGTCGGCCACGCCGAACCCCGTGACCACGCACTTGCCCACCACCAGGCCCACGGCCAGGCTCACGTACACGAGCACGCGGCCGCCGTCGACGAGCAGCAGCGAACCGGGCTTAAGCCGCCGCGCCAGCCCAACGCCGAGTATCAGGCCGCCGAAGTCGAACAGGTTGAATCCTGCCAGGATAACCGTTTCGGATGCGAGGAGCACCCCCCCCCCCCGCCCAAGAAGGAAAGACCCACGATGCCGAGGACGAAGAAGAGCAGCGAGAAGCGGTGTATCGTGTCGATGTCGGCATTCGTCTCGGGCGCCTCGGGTATGAAGAAGATGACGATGCCCGCCAGCACGATACCCACGAGAACCACGGCGTTGCCCGCCATGAGCAGCGCGATGCCGCTGTTGATGAACCCGCCCTGCAACAGGCCGAACACGAACGCGTACACCGTGGTGGGCAGCAGCGTCTTCAGCGAATGGCGCAGGATGCTCTTGCGGGGCGGCTTGACGGCCGGGGCCGGGGCGGCCGCGTCGACCGGCTCGATGGTGCGCCAGTTCGCGATGAGCGACACGGTGGCCACCGCCGGCATGCACAGGGCCACAACGTAGCTGAGCGGCGGCACGAAGCTGCACGTGAGAAACGCGATCACGCCGCCGGCCATCATGTCGACCGCGAACGAGCGGAACAGGTGCCCCGCCGCCGCTTCCATATAATAGTGGAGCCACAGGAACATGAGGAACGCCTCGGAGAAGCCCAAAAGCACCACCGATGCGATGCGCCACGGCATGTCGGCCGAGAGCGTGGCCAGCGACAGCACCGAGGCCACCGTGGCGAGCAGGCCTGCCGCGCCCAGCAACAGCGTGGACGGCGCGGTCTTGTTGCGCTTCAGGAAGAAGCGGCCCACGCCCACGAGCGCCCCGAAGGACAGGGCCAGCGTGAGGTACAACGTGAACTGGCGCTCGAGGAAGAACGCGAACGACGGGTTGTCGGTCGCGCCGATGAAGATGGGAGAGAACAGTACCAGGTAGTGCCAGCTCAAGTTGACCTTGAACCCGATCATGGTCAAGGTCTTCGCATGGGAAGTCTTACCCTCTGATCGTTCCGGCACAGCTTGCGTCATCCGACACGCCCCTTTCCCCCTGATGAAAAGAAACGAGCAGTGCGTCGCTCGTCCTTCTCAAACCTTACCCGTTTTACCCGGAAAGGCCTATAGCCTACAGTACCAGAGCTGCTCATTTTCATACCGCGATAGGTACAAGGCTTATCAGGCCCCGTGCTAGGTTGATAGTTGCGCATGCGCGGCCCCGATCGCTCGACCATGCGCGTGACCTGCACGATCACTTCTCCCGCTTCGGCGCGCTCGTCTTCGCCCGAACCGGTCACGACCCTAGTATAAAGCATAACGTAATCGATCGAGTTAGATTATCGACCAACGACAGAAAGGACGGCCGTCATGCCGGGAGGATGCTGGATATGCAACCCGCTGTGCGGGAAATGCCAGCCCGCGCCCAAGAAATCGGGGAAGTGCCCCTCTTGCGGCACCTGCACCATCTTCGATCGCACGGAAGTGACGGCCGGGGCACCGCTCTTATGCAAGAAATGCGGCGAGGACCTGACAGCGCTCGTGCGCCCCGCGCCCCTGCGCTGCAACTACAGCGGCCTCGTGTGCGCCTACCCCTGCGGCAAGGGCGCGAGCGCGCATCCCGAGCACGGCTACCAAGTGTGCCGCCGCAACACCCCGCCAACCGAGGAGTGGCTGGCAGCGCACCCGGAGGCGTAGGAGCGAGACGCCATCCCTGTGCCCGTGCCCCACGACAAGAACGCCGCCCTTTCGGGCGGCGTTCTTTATCTCATCGCTCAACTTGCTAGTTGCCGGCGGCTCGGGCGGCTTGGTAGGCTTCCACGAGCCTCTTCGTCACGTCGGCGGGGGCGGGGTCGTATCCCTCGAGCTCCAGGGTGTACGAGCCGGAGCCGCGCGTGAGGGAGCGCAGGTCCTTCGTGTACGTCACCACCTCGGCGTAGGGCACGCGCATCATGATGACCGTCTCGCCCGCGTCGTTGGAGTCGGTGCCCACGATGCGTCCGCGGCGCGTGGAGATGTCGCCCATCACGGCGCCGGCGTACTCCTCGCCCACCGTCACGTTCAGGTTGGCCATAGGCTCCAGGAGAATGGGGTCGGCCTTCTCGCACGCGGCGCGGAAGCCGATGCGCGCGGCCGTCTTGAACGCCATCTCGTTGGAATCGACCGAGTGGTACGAGCCGTCGTACACGGCGCACTTCACGTCCACCATGGGATAGCCCGCCAGGAAGCCCTCGGCCATGGCGTCCTGCACGCCCTTGTCCACCGCGGGGATGAAGCCGCGCGGGATCTTGCCGCCCACGATCTCGTCCAGGAACTCGTAGCCGCCGCCGGGGTTGGGCTCCAGGCGCAGCCAGCAGTCTCCGAACTGGCCCGATCCGCCCGTCTGCTTCTTGTGGCGGCCCTGCGCCTCGGCCTTCTTGCGGATGGTCTCGCGGTAGGGGATGCGCACGGGCACGAGCCTCGCCTCGACGCCGGTCTGCTCCTTCAAGCGCGCGAGCAGCGTATCCACCTGGGCGTCGCCCATGGCGGTGACCACGGTCTGGTGCGTTTCCTCGCTGCGGTTGACGCGGACGGTGGGATCGGTCTCCACCACGCGGGCCAAAAACGTGCCCAGCTTGTCCTCGTCCTTCTTGTTCACGGCCTCGATGGCCACGGGGTACTGCGGCTCGGGCAAGGGCAGCGGGTCGATGGCCACGGTGCCCGACTTCGACAGCGTGTCGCCCGTGCGCGTCTCGGTGAGCTTGGGCACGACGACGATGTCGCCGGCCTTCGCGCTCTTCACGTCGTTGGTCTCCTTGCCCATCATGACGTAGAGGTGGCCCAGGCGGTCCTTCTTGCCCGTGCGAGCGTTCACCAGCTCCATGCCCGGCTCAAGCACGCCGGAGATGACCTTCATGAAGCTCAAGCGCCCCACGAACGGGTCGGACACGGTCTTGAACACGAAGCCTGCGGGCTCGCCCGTCTCGTCCACGAGCGTCTCCTCGCCGTTGGCCAGGCGGAAGCGGCCGTGGTGGCGCGGATGCGGGAAGTAGGTGGCGATATCCTCCATGACGCCCTGGATGCCCTGCTCGATGATCGTGGAGCCCACGAACACGGGGATGAACAGCTCCTGCGCGATGGCCTTGTCCAGCAGCTGCTCCAGCTCCTCCTGCGTGAGCTGCTCCTCGCCGTCGAGGTACTTCATCATGAGCTCGTCGTCGGCCTCGGCCACGAGGTCGCACAGCTTGTCGCGCGCGGCCTGCGCCGTCTCCACGTAATCGGCCGGGATGTCCTCGATGCGCTCGGCGTCGCTGCCGGGGTCGAAGTAGCGGGCCTTCATGCGGATGATGTCGATGACGCCCTTGAAGTCCGCGTCCACGCCGATGGGGATGGTCACGGGGCCCAAGCGCGAGCCGAAGCGCGCGTGCAGAAGCGCCATGGCGGTGTCGAAGTCGGCGTTCTCGCGGTCGATGTGGTTGATGAACACGGCGCGCGACAGGCGCATGTCCTCGGCCTCGCGCCAGAGCTTGGTGGTCATGACCTGCGGCCCCGCCACGGCATCGACCACGAACAGCGCCATCTCGGCCGCCTGCATGGTGGCCAGCGTGTCGCCGATGAAGTCGGGGTGGCCGGAGGTGTCGAGCAGGTTGATCTTGTAGTCCTTGTAGGGGATGGGGGCGATGGACGTGCCGATGGTGAACTTGCGCCGGATTTCCTCCTCGTCGTAATCGAGGTAGGACTTCCCGTCGTGGGTCGTGCCCATGCGGGGCGTGCGGCCCGAGACGTGCAGCATCGCCTCGGCGAGCGATGTCTTGCCGGCGCCGTCTTGGCCCACCAGCACAATGTTCCGTACGTGTTCGGTAGCAGGAGCTGCCATGTTGACCACCAACTTTCCTGTTGAGTGGCCCACGCCGTTGCCGTCTTCGTCAAGGCGCGAACCACAGTCGAGCCTAACCTACGAACTTCAAACGCGAACATGAAACCTTGACCTATAGTGTATCGCAAATGGCCGCCTCCCACACCCACAACGCCGGAATTCGACCGCTCGGGCGAAGCGCGGGACTCGCCTGCAGACGAAGCGCGGGTGGGTCTCCTTTGGAGAAGCCGCGGACAACACGTTACCGAACGGTGACGAACCCGTCGCCCGCGCCCTGGGGCCGGGCGCGGGCGAGCCGCAGCCCGTATAATCGGGACCGAGAGCGGCGCGAAGCCGCACCCCACGTAAGCGAGGAGACCATGAGCGACCACAGCCCCATCATCGACGTCGATCCCGTTGCCAGCACGAGCGATGCCGCGCGAGGCGCGCGCCCGTCGGAAGGCGATGCGTTCCGCGCACCGTCGTATGGAAAGGGTGCGGCGCAGGCCGCCGTCAACGCCACCATCATCGACGGCGGCACCGGCGCGAAGAGGAAGCCGAGCCGCATCGGCGGCGCCGTGCAGACCGCCGTCGGCGGCGCCCTCATGCTCGTGGGCGTGCCCATGCTCATCCTGCCCGGCCCCGGCCTGCTGGCCATCGGCGGCGGCGCCGTCATCGCAGCGGGCGGCGTGAAGAAGATGAGGGGGAAGTAGCGGAACCCGGATAGCGCAGGCCCAGGAACGTCTGCACCTCGGGCTCGAGGCCTTCCGGCTCGAACAGGGCGCAGGCTTCCCGCACCGCGCGCAGGCGGCCGTCCAGCACCACGCCCACGCGGTCGGCCAGCGTGCGGGCCTCGTTGAAGTCGTGGGTGACGAACACGATGGTGCAGTCGAACCGTGCATGCACAGCGCGCAGCGTGGCGTACAGACGCTCCTTCGTGGCCGGGTCCAACGCCGAGAACGGCTCGTCGAGCAGCAGTATCTCCGGCTCCAGCACCAAGGCGCGGGCCAGCGCCGTGCGCTGCGACTCGCCGCCGCTGATGATGCCGGGGTACCGTTCGGCCAGATGCCCGATATCGAACAACGAGAGCATGGCCTGCACGCGCTCGTCGCGCTCGCGCGGCGGGCAGCCGTTCATCCGCAGGCCGTAGGCGATGTTCTCCCGCACGGTCATATGCGGGAACAGCGCGTAGTCCTGGTACAGGATGCCCAGGTGGCGCTGCTGGACGGGCAGCGACTCCACGTCCTTGCCGTCCAGCAGGATGCACCCTCCGTCAAGGAGGAACGCGCCTGCTATCGACTCCATGAGGACGGTCTTGCCCGACCCGGTGGACCCCAAGATGGCGAACACCTCGCGCGGCCTGACGGACAAGCGGGGCACTTCGAGCACGAACGACCCCCGCTCCACGCGCAGGTCACGCACCTCAATGCTTCCGGCCATGCCAGGCTCCCCTCTTCGCCGCCTTGCGGCCAGGCCCGACACGGGTCGCCCCCACCGGCCGGTTCAGCAGGTTCGCCACCACGAGCGTCGCCGCCGACAGCAGGAGCATGATCATGGCCGTGGCCATGGCCGTCTCGTTGTTGCCGGTGGAGATGCTCAGGTAGATGCTCCCGGGCAGCGTCTCGGTCTTCATGCGCGTCACGCCCACCAGCATGAGCGTGGCGCCGAACTCGCCCATGCCGCGCGCCCAGGTGAGGACGAACGTGCTGATGAGCGCGTTGCGGCACTGCGGCAGAATGATGGTGCGGAACACGTCGCCGGGCGTGGCGCCCAGCGTCTTCGCCACGAACTCCATGCGCGGGCTCACGTCGGCGAACGCCGTGCGCACCATGCGGATGGCGAACGGAAGGTTCACGATGAGCTGGGCGAACACGATACCGGCCGGTTCGAACACCACCGCGAGCCCGGCCTCTTTGAGGGCCTTGCCGAACGGCGACGAGAAGATCAGCAGCAGCGCGAAGCCCAGCAGGATGTAGGGCAGCGACAGCGTGAGCTCCATGAGCACCTCGGCCACGCGTTTGAACGGCATGTTCGTGCGCGACAGCGCGTAGGCGGTCGGCAGCGCCAGCACCAGGCAGAGCACGGTGGAGATACTGGACGTGACCACGCTCATCCTAAGCGAGAACAGCACCTCGGCCGAGGTGACGGCCTCGCCGAAATGGGCGATGCCGCCGGCCACGATGGCCACGATGGCGCTGCCCACGAACAGCAGCACCACCGTGGCCACGGCCATGGAAACGCCCGAGAACACGTCGTGTTTCCGGCCGCGGTGCCGCCGCTCGCGGGCCGCCGCGCCGGGCCGAGTTCCCGGCATGGCGGCCTCGCGTGCCTCCATGGTGCTACACTCGCTCGTAGCCGTAGGCGGCCCAGATGTCCCACGCCGCGTCGGTCTGGAGGAACTCGCTGAATGCCTTGGTGGCCTCGGCATCCTTGGCGCAGGTCAGCTGCGCGGAGGGAACGGTCTTCACGAACGCGTCCAAATCGGGGGTGTCCACGATCTTGACGCCGTCGCCCTTCACGTTCTCCTTCCACACGATGCCTGCGTCGCCCTCGCCGTTGGCCAAGGCGGTGGCGATCTGCGGTGCGGTGGTCGTGGTGGTGAGGACGTTCGCTGCCATGAGCGAGTCCCACAGGCCCGCCTTCGTCAGCGCGTTCTTGGCTATCTTGCCGATGGGGGTGGACTCGGGGTCGCCCACCAGCACGCGCGAGGCCCCGGACAAATCGGCCAGGCCGGCGACGTTCTGCGGATTGCCGGCGGGCACGGCCAGCACCGGGATGTGCTTCACCAGGTCGGTGCTGGTTTCCACAAACGCCTCGACGGGCTTGAGCTCGTCGGCCGAGCCGGCGATGAAGAAGTCGCCCTGCTCGGTGGTGGTGATCTGCGTCTGGATCTGCGCCGCGTTGGCGAACGTCACGTTCACGGTGCAGCCCGTCTCGGCCTGGAACGCGTCGGCGATCTCCTGGAACGGGTCGGTCATGCCGGCCCCGCAGTAGATGTCGAGCGTCTTGCCCTCGAGCGCCTTCTCGGCCGCTGGCTCCGGCTGGCCCTCCGACTCGCCTTGCGCGGGCGACGAGCACCCGGCGAGCATGCCGGCTGCCAGCATGGCGCACAGGCAGGCGGCTAACGCGAGAACCCTCGCAATCCCCCGGCGATGACCTTTCGATAGTGCATTCATGATACCCCTCCTCGATTACCCTTTTCTTTTCCCAACGGCCCAGGGCCGAATTATTCCAATCTTATAATATTTCTAATCGGAAGTATATATGTTTAAGGTTAATATATTGAATTGAGGATAGGTAGTACGGGGAGCGAACCGGCGACGGGAACGCGCCGCCGGCATCTTGAACGCCAGGAGGGCCGGCGTCAGTCCTCTACGACGAAGTCCTCGGCGGCGATGGCGGCCTTCACGGCGGCGAGCGTGGAAGGCTGGCCGTCGTACGCGAGCTCCACCTTGTCGGCCTCGAAATCGGCTGCAACGGACTCCACGCCGTCGATCGCCCTCACGGTCTTCTCCACGCGGGCCGTGCATTTCGGGCAGTGCATGCCCGTCACCTTCAACGTTTCCTTGATCATGATCTTGTTCCTTCCCTTGTCGCATCCGGGCGGCCTTCGCGCCCGGCGATTCTTTTTTCGCCGATGGACGATGCGTCTCGTTTTCGGTCCCACTTATCGTACAAATGTTTCACGTGAAACACGGGCGGCAGGCGGCCCCGTCCGCGGCCGCCTCCCGGCCGCCGCAGCGCCGCCCTCTCACAACCGGCGCATGCGCACGCTCATGTCCAGCGGCTTGGCGGCGAAGGGGGCCGTGGTGGCCAGGCCGTCCACGCCGGTGGCGGCGTAGGCGGCGGCGTTGCCCGGGTTGATGCCGCCGGCCGCGACAAGCGTGACGTGCGGGTCGATGGCGCGCAGCTCGGCCACGAGGGTTGCCAGCTCCTCGGGCGGGATCTTGTCGAACTGGATGCCGTCCACGCCGGCGGCCGCGAGCACGCGGGCGCGTTCGGCGTCGGCCTCCACGAACAGCTTCTTCTCGATGCAGCGCGCCTTCACGGCCGGCAGCTGCTCTACGAACGCGTCGAAGCCGCCGAAGAACGTGAGGTGGTGGTCGAACACGAGCACCGTCTCGGAGAGCCCCAGCCGGTGCGGGAACGCCCCGCCCGCCATGACGGCGCCGGTGAGCAGGTCCTTCGCGCCCGGCTGGCTCTTGCGCGTGGTGAGCACCTCGCAGCGCGGGTTCGCGCCATGCGCCGCGTCCACCATGGAGCGCGTCTTCGTGGCCACGGCCGAGCAGTGGTCGAACACGTTCAGGCATACCTTCCACGCCGCATGCAGGTCGGCCGACGTGCCGCGCACGGTCATGAAGGTGCCGCCGGCCGCCACGCGCGTGCCGCTCGGCTCGGCCGATTCCACCTCGCAGCCCAGCTTGCCCATGATGCGCCGCACCACCTCGGTCCCGGCCAGCACGCAGTCCTCCCGCGTGAAGTAGTCCATCTCGCCGGGCTCGTCGCCTATCCCCAGCACCGCGCACGTCAGGTCGACGTAGGGCACGTCCTCGGCGATGAAGCCGTCGATGCGCGCATCGGAAATTCGCAGCATGCTTCCCCTTCCCTCTTCATAATGATAGCCATACCAGAATAAACCAACACGCGCCCCGCGCCTAGCGGTACTTTGCGTACAGGCTGGCGCGGGGCGCGGTTGCGTGCGGCACGCGGCGTCGGGCGGGGTGCCGGGGCGGGTTTTGGCGGCAGGGGTTACACCTCGGAGATGATGCGCTTCGTGCGGGCCTCCACCTCGGCCTTCGCGCGCTCCACGTCGATACCGGGGTAGGTGCCGTCGCGGTAGACCACCGCGCCGTCGCTCATGGTGAGCACGACGTCGGAGCCATGGCCGGCGTACACCATGTTCACCAGCGGGTTCGTGCGCGGCGCCCAGGAGGGGCCCGTCACGTCGAGCACGGCGAGGTCGGCCTTCATGCCCTCACGCACCAGCCCGCAGTCCTCGCGGCCCTGCGAGAGCGCGCCCATGCGCGTAGCGGCGGCGAGGGCCTGCTTCGGCGTGACCACCGACGGGTCGCCCGTGGAGCCTTTGTACAGCAGCGCCAGCAGGTACAGGTCCTGCATCATGTCGTGGTTGTTGTTCGAGGCCATGCCGTCGGTGCCCAGGCACACGTTCACGCCGGCCTCCAGCATGGCGGGGATGGGCGCGTAGCCGCTGCCCAGCTTCATGTTCGAGGCGGGGTTGGCAGCTGCGAACACGCCCTTCTCCACCATGAGGTCGAAGTCGGCCGGCTCGCACCACGTGCAGTGGGCGGCCGTGGTGGGCACGTCCAGCACGCCGATGCTCGCGAAGTACTGGAGGGGCGTCAGGCCGTCGTGGCGCTGCTTGCACTCCTCGTGCTCGCTCTTCGTCTCCGAGGCATGCAGGTGCATGCGCAGGCCCTTCTCCTTCACCACGGCGGCGATATCCTTGCACGTCTGCGGGTTCGACGTGTACTCGGCGTGGATGTTGTAGTCGATGAGGATGCGCCCGTCAGCGGCGCCATGGTACTTCCGCACGTATTCCTCGACCGCCGCGCAGCTGGCGTAGTCTGCGAACGGCTTGGGCTCGAAGTACAGCTCGCTCTCGCAGATGTTCGCCTTCAGGCCGCTTTCCACCACGGCGCGCACGCGTTCGTCGGTGGCGTAGTACATGTCGGAGAAGCTCACCACGCCGTAGCGGGCCATCTCGGCGCAGGCCAGAAGCGTGGCCCAGTAGTTGTCCTCGGGCGTCATCTTCGCCTCGAACGGCCACACCATGTCGTTGAGCCAGGCCTGCAGGGGAAGGTTCTCGGCGTAACCGCGCAGAAGCGTCATGGGCGCATGGGCATGGGCGTTGTAGAACGCCGGCACGAGCAGCTTGCCGCGACCGTCGTACACCTCGCCGTATGCCTCGGCCTCGGCGCCGGCGGGCGCCTGCTTGCCCAGGTAGGCGATGCGCCCGTCCCTCACGCCCACCCAACGGTGGGTCTGCAGGTCCAGGTTCTCGTCCAAGATGTCGATGTCTGCGAACAGCATGCGCTCTCCTCGCTCTCGGGGCGCCCCGCAGGGCGCCGCTCTCGTTTCCGGGCGCCCCCGCAGGGCGCCTCCGCCGCCGGGCGCTGCGGGCGCCCTTCCATTCCCGTCCATTATAGGACTACCTCTAGTAATAGCTACTGGCAATCTTTCTTGACGCAACCTTATATATGCTATCATGCCGAAAGAGACGAGACGACGGGCCGCCGAGACCGAGGCGGCCTCTCGAGGAAAGAAGGAGCCATGGCAGAAGAAGAATGCACCCACGAATGCGGCAGCTGCGGCGTTGCCGGCTGCGGCGACCGCGAGGACGCGGGCCCGTCCACGTTCCCGACGAACGCCCGCACGAACATCAAGCACGTCATCGGCGTGGTCTCCGGCAAGGGCGGCGTGGGCAAGTCGCTCGTGACCAGCCTCTTGGCCAGCCAGATGCAGAAGAAGGGCTTCAGCGTGGGCATCCTTGACGCCGACGTGACCGGCCCGTCCATTCCCAAGACGTTCGGCATCACGAACCCGCTCACGGCCGACGCCGACGGCATCGTGCCGGCCCAGACGGCCAGCGGCATCAAGGTGGTGTCGGTGAACCTGATGCTGCCGAAGGACGATATCCCGGTGGCCTGGCGCGGCCCGGTGGTGTCCGGCATCATCAAGCAGTTCTGGGGCGAGGTGAGCTGGGGCGACATCGACTACCTGTTCGTCGACATGCCTCCGGGAACCTCCGACGTGTTCCTGACCGTGTTCCAGTCGCTGCCGGTCGACGGCATCGTGACCGTGTCGGCGCCGCAGGAGCTCGTGGCCATGATCGTGGGCAAGGCCGTGAACCTGGCGCACGACCTGAAGGTGCCCGTGGTGGGCCTCGTGGAGAACATGGCCTACTTCAAGTGCGACGAGTGCGGCAAGAACCACCACATCTTCGGCGAGCCCCAGGGCGAGGCCGTGGCCAAGCGCTACGAGATCCCCTCGTTCGCCACGCTGCCCATCGACCCGTCGTTCGCGCGCCTGTGCGACGAGGGCAAGGTGGAGGAGTACGACGTGGCCGGCGCGCTCGACCCGGTCATCGAGCAGGTTGAGATCTGCGCGAAGGCGAAGGACGCCGAGTAGGCGCGAGCCGAACCGCACAGGTTGGCGCAGTAGCGAGAAGGGCTCTGGTGTCCGAAATTCGCGGGATCAGCACGTTCCGGCGGCCGTCAGGCCGCCGGAACCACAGAGCCTAGGGAACCGCTGATCAATGATGCTCGTACCGATCTGATCGCTTTCGGGAGAGCTGCTAAGGACGCCTTCCCCGCTCGATGCCTGTAGGCTTGCGCCCCCCGTCGTCCTTCGTAGTAGTGCGGTTTCACGAGCGCTACAAGCGTGTCCCCAGGGGATAGCCGTGCCCATCTGGCGCAGGAGCTCCTCACGCTTGGCCGTGCGCTTGCGAGGCCTCCGGGCATCCGCGAGGGTGTTCGGCGTTCCATGGAATGCCTCTCTCCCGATCTGGCGGTATCGCCATTCCGGCCGTCTTCTGCAGCCCGCTTCGCCTCGCTTCGCCTCGCTTCGCCCGCGCCGCGCCGACGTGCGGCGCGGGCTTCAAGCACGGTAGTCAGCGGTTCCCCAGGTTCGGGCAAGGCCCTGCTGGCGGGCATGCGGCCCTGCAAGATGGGGTAGGAGGTCGAGCTACGGTAATGGATTCGGAAATTTTTCCCGATATATTACCGAACCTCGGGATTTCGCGTCCGAAGCCTCCCGTTTGACGCCCGATATCCGGCTTTTCGCGCTGATTTGGGCGATTATCTCGCCTTGGAGGGGGAATTCGGAACCTCCATCGTTCGCTACGGTAAAATATCGATAATTTTCTTCGATTCCATTACCGTGCCCGAAGAGACAGGGCGATGCGGGCGGGCGTCGTCGCGCGATCGCCGGCTTGCACGGCGCCGTGGTGCACGGGATGCGCGGCGATCCGTTGCGGACCCGGGGAACCGCCGATCGACGCTCCTGCCGCGCGCGCTTCGCAGGGCGGGCGCCCCGTGCCTGCCGTCGAGCCGGGGGAACGCCGCGATCGAGCGGCAAGCCCGGGGTGCCTGCCCTGCGAAAAAGCCGAATCCGAAAATTTATCAGCGGTTCCCTAGGGGATGCCTTTTGAGGGAAATCAGCATATTCGCCGATGAGTCCGGAGGGCAAAACGGCCACTCGAAATACCATGTCCTCACCTTTCTCACTGTTCTTCTTGACGCTGCAGCACCTGCCCATCACCTATCAGTCATTCCTCTATAGAAGAAGCGAGCTGGCTGGTGCGGACGGGCTCGCCGCCCGCATGAAGCAAGATATCGTCAATCTGCTTTTCGACGAGCTTGAGTATTTTCAATCTTTCGACAAGGTGAAGGTTTACTACGATGACGGGCAGAACATGGTCGCTAGCGCCCTCCACGCAGCCGTAGAATACGCGCTGTCAAAGGAAAGCGTCCTGTATCGCAAGACGAAGTCATCGGACTTCCTCCTCTCGCAGACAGCTGACATGATCTGCACGTTCGAACTAACCGCATGCAAATTCCACAACCACGAATCCACGAGCACCGACGAGCGCGAGCTCCTTCAAGAACAATTACATGAAAGCCGTCAAAAGGAAGCGTCTTCGCAAGTGAAGCCCCCCCCCCCGTCACAGGTAGTCGTAAGGCATGCGGCGGGTGAAGGCGTAGAACAGCAGCAGCGCTAAAACCACGAGCGGCGAGAGCGCTACGGCGGCGGCCAGCGTAAGCACCCGCGCCACGTAGAAGGCGAGCCGCCGCCAGCCTGCGCGAGGGCGCGTCTCGCACGTCATGCGCACGAAGCCGCCGCCGAGCGTGCGGCCCTGCCGAAGCCACGGGACAACGCCCTCGAACGCGACGAACACCACAGCCGCAACCGCGCGCTCCCACCAGCTGCCGTCGGTCCACGAGGAATCGCCCGCCGCATGCAGCACGACACTCGCCACGGCAAGCAGGACGACCAGGACGACCCCCATGACGAACAGGTCGATCCAGAACGCGACGGCTCGGCGCACGAAGCCGGGCCGGTCGGTCACGCGACCTTCCCGTGCCAGCTCGCCCGGCGGCAGCAGGCGCCCGGCGAGCACGGCGGCGCCCCACCCGACGGCAGCGCCCGCCGTGTTGCAGAACAGGTCCAGAACGTCGAACATCCGGTACGCATAGGGATACAGGCCGAACAAGCCGGTGAGCTGCGCCGTCTCGATCAGCAGCGAGGTGCCGAACCCCGCCGCGAGCGTCATTGCGAACCGCCAGCGCAGCAGGCGCCCCGCAATGAAGCCGAGCGGCACGAAGAATGCGACGTTCGCCACCATGTCCGGCAGGGCGCGCACGCCGTCCTTCGCGAGGTCGTCCAGGAAGCCGAGCGGGTTAAACCGCGGCTCGATGCCGTAGGTGATGCCGGGGCCGGACGTGCCGTCGGGCAACGGATAGAGCGTGAAGCACCCGAGCCCCAGCACGTAGAGCACGGCGAGGTAGGCCGACACCGCCGATGCCGCGCGCAACCGTCCGTCACGGTGGTACAGGTAGGCAAGGATAGGCAGCGTGAGCAGCAGCGATGCAAGCGGCCACAGCGCCACCGCCGCTGCGAAGCTCTCGCTGAACCGTCCGAGGAACTGCGCAAGGTATCCCATCGTCTTCTTCTCTCCCGGTTGCCGCCCCGTCCTCACGGGTTCCAGTATGGCGCACGACCCTTGCGGCGGCCTTGCCCGACGCTTACGGCGCGCTTACTTCTTTGTAAGGCGCAGGTGGAGAAGGGCCGGCACCTCGCGGCGAAACGGGCAGAGCGCTACAATGGCGGCATGGATACCTCGCGAAACACCCAAACGCCTGCCCCGCCCGCGCCCGACCGCATCCAGGTGCGCGGCGCGCAGGTGCACAACCTGAAGGACCTCGACGTCGACATTCCGCTGAACCGCCTCGTGGGCATCGCGGGCGTGTCGGGGTCGGGCAAGTCGTCGCTCGCCCTCGGCGTGCTGTACGCGGAGGGCTCGCGCCGCTACCTCGAGGCGCTCTCCACCTACACGCGCCGCCGCCTCACGCAGGCGGGGCGCGCCGACGTGGACGAGGTGCTGCACGTGCCCGCCGCCCTCGCGCTGCACCAGCGGCCCGCCGTCCCCGGCGTGCGCAGCACGTTCGGCACCTCCACCGAGCTCTTGAACAGCCTGCGCCTTCTGTTCTCGCGCGTCGGCAGCCATGTGTGCCCCAACGGCCACCGCGTTCCGCCCACGCTGAACGTCGCCGCCGAGCGTCCCATCACGTGCCCCGTCTGCGGCGTGGAGTTCTTCGGCCCGAGCGCCGAGGAGCTGGCCTTCAACGGCGACGGCGCGTGCCCCGAATGCGACGGTACCGGCGTCGTGCGCACCGTGGACAGGGACGCGCTCGTGCCCGACGAGTCGCTCACCATCGACGAGGGCGCGGTGGCGCCGTGGGGCACGCTCATGTGGGATCTCATGAAGCAGGTCGCCCGGGAGATGGGCGTGCGCACCGACGTGCCGTTCAACCAGCTCACGCCCAAGGAACGCGACATCGTGTTCAACGGCCCCGCCGAGAAGAAACACATCCTGTACAAGGCGAAGAAGTCCGACACCTTCGCCGAGCTGGACTTCACCTACTACAACGCGGTCTACACCGTGGAGAACGCGCTGGCGAAGGTGAAGGACGAGAAGGGCCTCGCGCGCGTGGCCCGCTTCCTCAAGCAGGGCACCTGCCCCGTGTGCCACGGCACGCGCCTGTCGGCCGACGCGCTGAAGCCGCAGGTGGCGGGCATCAACCTGGCCGAGGCCACCGAGAAGACGCTCGACGGCCTCACGGGCTGGGTGGACGCCGTGCCGGGCGGCCTGCCGACCGAGATGCGCCCGATGGCACGGAACATCTGCGAGTCGTTCCAGCACACGGCGCGCCGGCTCGTCGACCTGGGGCTGGGCTACCTCTCGCTCGACCGCGCGGGCTCGACGCTCTCCACCGGCGAGCGGCAGCGCGTGCAGCTGGCCCGCGCCGTGCGCAACCGCACCACCGGCGTGCTCTACGTGCTGGACGAGCCGTCCATCGGGCTGCACCCGGTGAACGTCGACGGCCTGGTGGAGGTCATGCGCGACCTTCTGGCCGACGGCAACTCGGTGGTGATGGTGGACCACGACGCGCGCATCCTGAGCGAGACCGACTGCATCGTGGAGATAGGCCCGGGCGCCGGAGCCGCGGGCGGGCGCGTGATCGCGCAGGGCTCCGTGCCCGAGATCGAGGCCGACCCCGACTCGCTCATCGGGCCGTTCCTGTCAGGAGCGCGCACCGTGCACGTGCGCGCCCGAGCCGACGCCGCCCACGTGTTCGACCTGGGCCGCATCCATCTGGAAACGGACGCGCTCCACACCGTGAAGCCCCTTGCCGTGGACGTCCCGCGCGGGCGGCTCACCGCCGTCACGGGCGTGTCGGGCTCCGGCAAGACCACGCTCGTGCTGGAGAGCCTCGTGCCCGCGCTCAAGGCGGCGGCCGCCGGCGAGAAGCCGCCCGCCCACGTGCGCGTCCTCGAGGCCGCGGGCATCGAGCGGGCGAACCTCATCGACGCCTCCCCCATCGGCATCAACGTGCGCTCGACCGTGGCCACCTACGCGGGCGTGCACGACGAGCTGCGCCGCGCCTTCGCCCGCACCCCGGAGGCGAAGGCCGTCGGCCTCAAGGCGGGCGACTTCTCGTACAATACGGGGAAGCTTCGCTGCCCGGTGTGCGACGGCACGGGCTCCATCAGCCTGGACGTGCAGTTCCTGCCCGACGTGGACATCACCTGCCCCGCCTGCCGCGGCTCGCGCTACGCCCCGGAGGCCGACCGCATCCGCCGACCGCACGCGGACGACCCGGTGGATCTCGTGTCGCTGCCCGACCTCATGGCCATGGACGCGAGCGAGGCTCTGGCTGCCACGTCCGACCTCAAAAAGGTGGCCGCGAAGCTGCAGACCCTCTGCGACCTAGGGCTCGGCTACCTCACCCTCGGCGAGGCCACGCCGGCGCTCTCCGGCGGCGAGGCGCAACGCCTGAAGCTGGCGAGCGAGATGAAGCGCACGCAGGACGACGCCGTGTTCGTGTTCGACGAGCCCACCATCGGCCTGCACCCGCTCGACGTGGCGCAGCTGCTGGAGGTGTTCGACCGCCTGGTGACTCAGGGCGCCACCGTGGTGGTGATCGAGCACGACCTGGACGTCATCGCGAACGCCGACTACGTGATCGACCTCGGCCCCGGCGGCGGCGCCTCCGGCGGCCGCATCGTCGCCGCCGGCACCCCCGAGCAGGTGGCCGCCGATCCGGACAGCATCACGGGAAGGTACCTGTAGTGACATACGGTAAAGCTAATCGCAAGGTATACCTTGCGATTAGCCAGATTTATGATAATGTGTAAGGTATATCTTACACTTTTTTGAAAGGCCGCCGCATGACTGATAGCGAATTCCTTATTCCTCGCGAGCGCTATCAACGCCTATTGGAGGCCTATCGCGATGCCGAGCAGGTAAAGGTGCTGCAAGGCGTTCGCCGTTGCGGCAAGTCAGCCATCTTGACACTCTACAAAGACAGCCTTCTTAGCCAAGGAGTCGAACCGCGCAATATATATTATCGCCGATTCGACCTACTGGAGGAACCGCTGGACGTTTCAGCGGAAACCTTGCTGCAAGACGTGACGCAAGCGTGGGAAAAGGCAGATCGGGACAACCCCTTCTACGTGTTCCTCGATGAAATCCAGGACGTGGCAGGCTGGGAGAAAGTCGTTCGCAGGCTTCACTCGGAAAGAGGCATCGACCTATACCTGACGGGATCAAACGCCCACATCCTCTCATCCGATCTCGCAACCCTTCTCGCAGGGCGCAGCGTCACCATCGACGTGTTCCCCTTGAGTTTCAGGGAGTTCGTCGACTTCAACCGTCACGAAGGCGATGCGAGCGCCTCGACCGACGAGCTTTTCTCAAAGTTCCTGCGATACGGCGGCATGCCCAGCCTGTTCTCGCTCAAGCAACAAAACGAGGAGTTCATCACGCGAGAGCTGTCTTCCATCTTCGATACCGTTCTCTTAAACGATGTCGCACTCCGTCGGGGAATCCGCGATATCGCGCTGCTCGAACGACTCGTCACCTATCTATTCTCCACTTCGGGCAACCTGTTCTCCACGCGCAAAGTAGTAGGGGCGCTCGTCAGTTCAGGCCGAAAAACGTCCGCGGAAACGATCGATAACTATATCTCCGCACTTGAGAAGTCTTTCATCCTTCACGGCGTCGAGCAATCGGGAATAGCAGGCAAGCAGGTTCTCAGTCCATTAAGGAAGTTCTACCCCGTCGACACAGGACTCCGCAATCTGTCAACGAGGTTCTCGCCCCGCGACCTGGGATTCCAGTTAGAAGACGTAGCGCTTGTCGAACTCCTAAGGCGCGGATACGATGTACGGGTGGGGGCCGCCGAGAAAGCGGAAGTGGACTTCGTTGCAAACGGGCATGACAAGCGGATTTATTTCCAAGTGACGGAAACCATGCTCGACAACTCCGTATACGATCGCGAGCTTGCGCCGCTTCGAGCCATCCAAGACTCGTTCCCGAAGATGGTCCTCACGCTTGACCGCTTCCGCACCGGCACAACCGAAGACGGCATCCTTATTGCCAACCTCATCGACTGGCTCCTTGATCGCTGAAATTGCCGCGAAGAGACGACCTCTTCGCGGCGGGACCCACTCGATGAATCAGCAAGGGGAAACGGAGCTCCCGCTACCGGGCCATCGAGTCGTTCACGCGCGACGTCGAGGGTCTCGACGGCTCGGCGATGGTCGACCTCGTGGCGCATCGGCTGGAAGACTCCGTCGGCCAGCGCATGCTGCAGCTGGAGCAGGCGAGAAGCTAGCGCCCCTCCCCTCCGAGCTCCGCAGCAGGACCTCGCTCCTTGGCGTCGATCTCCCAGATGTCGTCGAAAGGGATGCGGGTGCGGACGACGGTGACAGTGCGGCCGGCAAGGTCGACGTCGCTGACCAGGCCGCGCGTCGTACGTACGCCTCGCCGTCGTAGTGGACGATGCTCGCCATCTCGCGGCGCTCCAAGCCCGCGAGGCGCTGCGACAGCTCGAGCGCCTGCTCGTCGGTCAGCTCGCGCCGCGGCTCTACCGTGCGCTCCCGCTCGCGGATGAGGTCGTAGTAGCCTTTGAGCGCGGCGAAGGGCATGAACTGCTGCGCGCGGTCGGCGCGAGGACGGCGCTCAGGCATGGTGGCCCCCGATCTGCTCGTTGCGCTCGCGCGCCGTGGCCTTCTCCTTGAGGCTCGTCCCGCGCAGAAGCGCGTTCTTCCCGAAGCGCCCCTTCACCGCCAACACCGCCTGCTGCAACCTGCGCTCCTCGGCCTCCGCCTCGGCGTCCGCGAACAGGTCCATGGTGGCGAACTCCTCGGGCAGCACGCCGCCGAAGCCCACGTTGATGCGGCGGATGGGTGCGTCTTTGCGCGTGGTCTCGTCGAACAGGTCGAGGAACCGCGGCATGAGCCTCGAGCAGAGGTTCGTGCGGTCCGGCTGCCTGCGCGTGCCGCCAGTGTGCGGGAACGCGCGCCGCCCGCTTGCGGGACGCCTGCCGTGGCCGCCGTCGAAGTATTCGCCGCCCGTGCCGTCATCGCCCGCCACGCCGCCCACGCGGCCGTCATCGCCTGCTATGCCGCCGCCTTGCGCCCCGGCCCCGCCGCCTGCGCCGCGTCCTTTCGCGTAGCCCACATAAAGCGAGATCGACCCAGCCACGAGGCCCTTCTCCACCAGGTCGAGCACGAGCTGGTCCACCATCTCCTTCAGCACGTCGCGCGCCTCGTCGAAGGAGTAGTCGCAGGGCAGCACCTGGCCGTTCCCCAGCGAATGCGCGCTCGGCTCGTAGGCGTGGATGTCGGCGATGGTGCAGGGCTCCTCGCCGTGGGCGTGGTCGATCAGGCACTCGGCGTTCACCCCGAACTCGCGGTAGAGCGTGGCCTCGCTCACCTCGCACACGCCGCGCAGGTCGCGCGCGCCGTACTTCGCCAGGCGCTTTGCGATGCCGGGCCCGATGTTCCAGATGTCGGTGATGGGCCGGTGGGTCTGGATCGAACGCTTGAACTCGGCCTGGTCGAGATATCCGATATGGTCCTCGGCATGCTTCGCCGTGATGTCGAGCGCCACCTTGGCGAGGAACAGGTTCGGCCCGATGCCCGCCGTGGCGCACACGCCCGTCTCGGCCAGCACCGCCTCCATGAGCATGACGGCGAACTCCTTGGCGCCCATCCGGTACAGCGAAAGGTACGGCGTCGCGTCGATGAAGCATTCGTCGATAGAGTAGGCGTGGATGTCCTCGGGCGACACGTAGCGCAGGTAGATCGAGTAGATGTCGGCCGACACCTCCATGTAGCGTTGCATGCGCGGGCGCGCCATGACGTAGCGCACGCCCTCGGGGATCTCGAACACGCGGCAGCGGCCGGGCAGGCCGAGCGCCTTCATCGACGGCGTGATGGCCAGGCAGATGGTCTTCTCCGTGCGGTCGGGATCGGCCACCACGAGGTTCGCCGTCAGCGGGTCGAGCCCGCGGTCGACACACTCGACGCTCGCGTAGAAGCTCTTCAAGTCAATGCACACGTACGTGCGCCCTTCCACCACCGCTCGCCTCCTCGCGCTACCCTAACCAAAACGTTTGTTCGTACAGTATAGCGCTTTCGGGTGTGACAGAGGGACGGGGATAATGTCACGTTCCTAGGCGCTTTGCAGCCCTGCATCTCATCGAGGAACGTGACATTATCCCCGTCCCTCTGTCACACCCGTCACATCCCGCCCCTCTGTCACACCCCGCCCGGCCTACCGGCGTTCGGGAGCGATCGGGCGCTTGGCCGGCCCTTCCAGCACCGAGCCGTCGGCGGCGAAGCGCGAGCCGTGGCAGGGGCAGTCCCACGAGTCCTCCACGTCGTTGTGCGCCAGGCAGCAGCCCAAATGCGAGCAGCGCCGCCCCGGCTTCACCAGGTTCGCCGCCGACACGCCCGCATTCGAGAGCAGGCTGGGAGCGAGCATCGAGCGCTGCGGCGAGAACAGGGCCTCCACCGGACTCCGACCATGCACCACGAGATCGGCGATGGCACGCGCGGCCACGAGCGCGCCCGTCATGCCCCATTTGCTGAACCCCGTGGCCACGTACTGGTTCGGGCGGCTACGCCGATGCACGCCGATATAGGGCACATGGTCCAGGCTCATGCAATCCTGCGTCGCCCACGCGTAGCGCTCCCGCGCGCCCGGATACGCCTCGTCGGCGAACGCCCGTATCTTGGCATAGCCCTCCGTGGGCTTCGGCCCCTGCCCCGTGCGGTGCCCTCCGCCTCCCACCAGCAGGAAGTCACCGTATGTGCGGAACGAGAAGCCGCCCGCGTCGCCTATGAACATGCCGTCGACAAGCGGGGCGCCTTCCAGTGCCAGCGCGTAGGAGCGCTCCTGATGCTCCTTCACGAAATACAACCCCGGCACGTTGACCAGGGGATAGTGCGATGCGAACACGATATGGCCGGCGGTCACGGAGCCGCGGTCCGTGCGCGCCGTGTTCCCACTCACGTCCCTCACGAACGCGTGCTCGTACACGTCGACGGACGGCATGAGCCCGAGCAGCCCGAACAACAGCTTCAGCGGGTTGAACTGCGCCTGACGCTCCATGCCCAGCGCACCCCGGTTCGCCACCGGCACCGGCGCGCTCGGCAGCACATGGTGCGGGATGCCCAGCTGCTCGTAGGCGGCAAGCTCGCGCTCGATACCCGCCGTGGAGCCCGTGGCGTACACGTAGGCCGTCTTCTCCTCGAAGTCGCAGGGAGCGGCATCGGCCAGCTGGCGCAGCCCCGCCACCGCCGCCTGGTTCGCCTCGAAGTAGAGGCGCGCGGCATCGGCGCCCCTCTTCTTGATCAGCCGGTCGTACACGAGGCCGTGCTGGGCCGTCACCTTCGCGGTCGTGTTCGCCGTCACGCCGGCGCCCACCTGGCCGCCCTCCACCAGCACGCAGCGGCATCCCGCCTCTGCCAGCAAATACGCGCAGAGCACACCCGCTATGCCGCCTCCTATCACCAGCACGTCGGCGGAGCGGTCGCCTTCGAGCGCCTTCGCGTAGCCCTGCGGCCGCACGGCGCTCGCTTCCCAGAGAGAGGTCATGCCGAGCCCTTTCGTCTTCAAGAGGAACGATCAGGCATCAGGGTACCTCGGCCCGCCAGCGGAAAAGCGGCCCGGCAAAACGCGTTTGCCACGCTTTGCCGAACGGTTTCGCACGCGTGAGCACCGCTCGCGCCGAGCGCTCGCATGATACACTATCCGCCGGAATCGAGGGAAAGGCGATCGATGGCGAAGAATCCCGGAAGAGACGCGTGGGCGAACGGCGGCAAGGGCAAGGCCATGGGCGCCCCGCGCGACATGCAGGTGCGCGCCGCCAAAGGCCTGGGCCCCAACAAGGCCTCCGGCCACAAAGGCGGCATCTCCCGCCAAGGCTCGAAGCGCGGATAGCGGGGCGGCATCCGAGCCTCCGCCTCGCCCCCCCCCCCGGCGCACAGGGCGCCCGCATACGGTGTGCGGAGGCGCCCGCATCCGCACAGTTGCCCGGAATAGCCAGCGCCTCCCTGCCGTGCGCGAGCCGCAACCGCCCCGAGACTGAAGCCCCCGTGCACGGGAAACCGCGGTTTGCGGCAGGTTTTGGAGGTTATTCGTCATCGAGGGCTCCAAAAACGCGCCGCCACGAAGTCCTCGGTGGAAGACAGCCGCGTTTCACCTGATGAGAGCGGCGTCCCTCCCTGCAAGCGCACAACGCTCCCTTCGGTGATGACGAATAGGCCGCGATTTCTGCCAGAAACGGCGGTTTCCCGCGCACGGGGGCCTGGCCCACCTGCCGGGGTTTTCGCAGCCGAGAGCTTGGCGCAGATCGGGAGCTTATGATGCGGCCCCTTGCAGTCCCCTACTCCAGGTACGCGCCGGTCTGCCTGCTCCACAGGTTCGCGTAGGCGCCGCCGGCCTCGATGAGCTCGGCATGCGGGCCGTCCTCCACCACGCGTCCGCCGTCGAGCACCACGATGCGGTCGAGCGAGGCAACCGTGGACAGCCGGTGTGCCACCACGATGGCCGTGCGCCCGCGCATGAGCGTGGCCAGCGCGTCCTGCACCAGCTGCTCGCTCTCGGAGTCGAGCGCGCTCGTGGCCTCGTCGAGCACCAGCACCGGGCAGTCGGCCAGAAGCGCCCGCGCGATGGCGATGCGCTGGCGCTGCCCGCCCGACAGCTTCACGCCGCGCTCGCCGGTGACGGTGTCGAAGCCCTGCGGCAGCCGCTCGATGAACTCCAAGGCGTTCGCCTGGCGCGCCGCCTCGCGGATCTGCTCCATCGTGGCGTCGGGCCGCCCGTAGGCGATGTTCTCCGCGATGGAGCGGTGGAACAAGAGCGCCTCCTGCGGCACGTAGGCGATCTGGCGGCGCAGCGACTGCTGGGTGGTGTCGGAGATGTCCTGCCCGTCAACGAGGATGCGCCCCTCCTGGATGTCGGACAGTCGCAGCAAGAGCTTCGTGAGCGTGGTCTTCCCCGCCCCGCTCGCGCCCACCAGGCCCACGCGCTGGCCGGCGGGGATGTGCAAGTCCAGGCCGTCGAACACGCGTGTGCGGGCATCGCCGTCGGTGTACCAGAAGCCGATGTCCTCGAAGTCGATGGCGCCCTCGCGCACCTCGAGCGGCGCCGCATCCGCCTTGTCGGCCACGAGCCGAGGCTCGTCGAGGATGACGGTCATGCCGCTCGCGTCGCCGAACGCGCGGTTGAAGCGCTGCAGGCCGTTGTTGATGAAGTTGAACTGGTTCGTCACCGTGTAGGTGTACGTGAACATCACCACGAGCGTGCCCGGCGTGATGCCGTACCACGCGTTGCCGCCCGCGATGAACACGGCCACCACGCTCATGATGGCGATGGTGATGCACGCCGTCACGATGCCGCGCGTGAGCGACGCCCACATGCGCTTCGAGTCGCGCGCCACCACCTCGCGGTTGGCCTGGTCGAAGAGGCCGCGCTCGTAGTCCTCGCGCCCGTAGGTCTTCACCGCCAAGATGTTGGCCACCGAGTCTGACAGCTCGCCGGAAAGCTGGTTCTGGGCGCTCGCCGCCTGCTCGTTCAGGTGCAGGATGCGCTTGTACATGTAGTAGGACACGCCCGCGTACACCGCCAGCAGCGCCATGAGGATGGCCACGTACACCGGCACGCGCGGCGCCAAGATGGCGCACGTGAACACCACCGAGCATATCACCGGCAGGAACGGGAACGTGATGGTCTCCAGCAGCAGCTGGTAGGCGCTCATGAACTTGGTGGTCTGGCTCACCAGCGTGCCGCCGAAGCGGTTCGAGTGGAACGACATCGACTGGTTGGACAGCGCGTCGAACGACATGGTGGCCAGGTCGTAGGAGGCGGCGATCTGCAGGCGGTACATCGCGTAATCCTGCACCTTGCTGGCCGCCTGGCCGGCCACGTTGATGCCGATGAGCGCGGCGATGTAGGGCCCGAACACGGCGAACACCTGGTCGGGCGCCACCGAGCCCGCGCTCACGCGGTCCACCACGAGGCTCATGACGTAGGGGTTGCCGTACGACAGCAGCGCCACGAACAGGAACGTCGCGGTCATGAGCGTGGCGAACAGCCCGAGGTGCTTGCGCGTGACCAGCCAGAAGTAATGCAGCGTGCGTCGCGTCGTCGACGCGCGGGAGGGTGCCATAGGATTCTCCTTCTCGTGTTTCAAGAAGATTATCGCACACCCGCGCAACTCCGGTCGCTCAGGCCCGCGCGCTCTACCCCACCAGCTTCGAGGACTCCACCTGCTCCACGTACCAGCTCATGAACTTCGCCAGCGGCTTGCGCAGTACGAGGCCCACGATGGCCGCCGGAATCAGGAACAGCGCGAGCAGCCCCATCTCCCACCAGAAGTCGCCCCCATAGGTGCCGAACATGGCCGCGCGCATGGCGTTCACCACGTGCGTCGCGGGAAGCCAGGGGCTTAGCCCCTGGATGAACGGCGGCAGCAGCTGCAGCGGGAACGACCCGCCGCACCCCGTCACCTGTATGATGAGCAGCAGCACCGCCACGGCCTTGCCCAGGTTCGCGAACGCCGCCACCAGCGCGTAGATCAAAAACGTGAACACGAACCCGGCGAGCCAGAAGCACAGCATGAACAGCAGCGGATGCGTCACCTGCACCTGCAAGAACAGCAGGTTCCCCAGCCCCATGACCGTGGTCTGCGCCAGCGACAGGAAGGCCATCACGCCGAAGCGCCCGAAGAACAGCTGGCGCGGCTGCGGGTCCACCAACTGCGCACGCACCCGGCCGGGAACGGTCGGCTTCACCACCACCAGTATCAGCAACGATCCGATGAACAGTGCGAGCGTAGTATACAAAGGCGCCATGGCCGAGCCGAAGTTGTCCACCGGGAACACGGCCACGCGGTCGATGCCCACGGGCGCCGCGAGCGCCTTCGACAGCACCTGCGTGTCGGAGCCCAGCACCTCGCGCAGCAGGTCGGCATCTCCGGCAACGAGCGCCTGGTCGATGCCGTCGGCCAGGTCGCGCAGCGTGGCGGAGGCGCTGTGCAGCTCGCCCACGGTCGCGTCTATCTTCTCCGCCGCCCCGCCCAGCACCGCTGCCGCGGAACCAGCCGAATCCGACAGGCCGGACCCCGCGGCACGCAGCCCCTCCAAACCGGAACCCACGCTCGCAACCAGCGAGGACGCCTCGTCGGCCAGCTTCTGGAGCCCCGGTTTCAGGTTGGCGTCGAACTCGTCCCGCATCGTGGCCGCACTCTGCTGCGCCTCGTCGGCCAGCCGCTTGATCTCCGCACGCTCCGCCTGCACGTCGGCGCTGCCCGCCTCCAGCTTGTCGGCGGCGCTCCCCATGGTGTCGCGCATGTTCTCCAGCAGGCCGATGGTGGCGTTCATCCGCGCGATGGCGCTCTCGAGCGCCTGCGCGTACTCGGGCGGCACCTGCTCGCGCAGCGCCTCCAGCTGCGCGACGATGTCCCGGCACGCCGCAACCTGCCCGTCCAGGGCATCGGCCTGCCCGCGCAGCGCGGCCACGCTGTCCTGCGAGCCGGTGGCGGCGGCATCGAACAGCGCGTCCACGGATGCCGACACGGCGGCGAAGCCCTGCCCGCCGTCCGCGAGCGCCTGGGACAGCCCGTCAGCCGCCTGCCGCAGCGCGTCCACCAGGCTTGCGGCCGAGGCCGCGCCCTGCGACGCCGTGCTCCCCAGACCGTCCGCCTCGCGCTGCGCGGCCTGCACCAGCTGGGCGGACTCGCCCACGAGCGACTGGGCGGACCCCGCCAGCGAGGAGTACAGCGTGAGCACCGAGGCCATCCGATCCACCTGGTCGCCCATGGTGCGCACGTGCGCGGACAGGTCGGCGATGCGGCCGCTCGCGTCGGCCTCGTCCGCGTAGCGGGAAAGCGACTCGGCAATGCTTAGCGCCACCTCGGAGAGCGTCTCGGCGAACACTTCGTTCACCTGGTACGACACCGTGTCCGCACCCCTGTCGGTGATCTTGGGGGCAATGGCGCTCTTCTTCTCGTTCGCGTAGTACACGATCTTGGCGTGGTGCACGTCCTCCGAGTAGAACGTGAGCATGACGCGGCTGAAGTCGTGCGGGATGACCACGGCCGCGTAGTACCGCCCCGACTTCGCGCCGTCCACGGCGTCCTCCTCGGTGGTGAACGTCCAATCGATCTCGTCGTTGGCACGCAGCGCGGACACCACCTGCTCGCCGATGTTCACGCGCAGGGGCACGAGGTCGCTCTCGTACCCGTCGTCCACGTTCGCCACGGCCACGGTGAGGTTGCCCGTGTTGTCGAACACGTTCCAGCACGCGATGATGTTGTACCAGGCGAAGATGGACGGCATCACCACGAGCCCGACGGTGATGATGATGTTCATGGCGTTCGAGAACAGCCGCCTCATGTCGCCGCGGAACAGGTGCCAGACATTGCTCATCGCACGGCACCCCCTTCCGCCCCGTCGTCGCCGTCCGCGGCCGAGCGCTCCATCTCGTTGCGCGAGGCGCCCAACTCCAGCAGCCCCTCGTCGGTCATGCCGTCGAGCCTCATCTGCCGCTCGAAGCTGTCGCGCAGGCTCTCAACCACCACCAGGAACACGAACACGGCCACAAGCCACACGAGCCACGCCGTGAGCAGCCACACCTTCTCGGCGGGCGTGAGCGCGAACACCACCGCCAGCGCCACCGGCACCGCGAGGCCTAGGGCCACGGAGCCGCGGATGAGCCGCGGATACCAGCGCGTGAAGCGCTCGTAGCGCACGCGCAGCTCCTCGCGGTACTCGTCCCTGCCCGACAACGCGCGGAACAGCTGCGAGAAGCGGTACGGCCGCGCGGGGATCTCCACGTCCTCGCCGTTGAAGATGCCGCCCTGCCGTACCTGGCCGGCCACCATGCGGTTGACGTTCGCCATCAGGGGACGCAACAGGATGCCGAAAGCCATGAACAGCGCGAAGAAGAACACCAGCATGCCGATGGCGTCGCCGTAGTGCGAGCCGTAGAAGCCGCAGATGGCCTCGCGCATGGCGGAGATGCCGTACGTGAAGGGGAAGAACGGGTACACGGCCTGGAAGAAGCCCGAGGTCATCTCGATGGGATACAACCCCGTGGCGCCGGGTATCTGCGCGAACACGAGCACGATGCAGATGCCCTTGCCTATGTGCTGCAGCGTCACCGACAACGCGTAGATGATGCTCAGGTACGCAAGCGACGCCACCGCCGCCGCAAAGAACAGCGCCGGCGCGCTGGCGGCCTGCACGCCGATGACCAGCACGCCCGCGCAGCAGATCACCGCCTGCAGCACGGCCATCACGGCCAAGAGCGCGAAACGCCCCAGGTAGCGCTGCGTGACGGTGAGGTTGCGTATGCCCTCGCCGTCCACCTCCTGCTTCATGATCACCAGCAGCATGAACGCGCCGATCCAGAACGTCAGGTTCATGAACAGCGGGGCCATGGCCGAGCCGTAGGCGTTCAGCGGGTAGAGCTGCTCGGTTTCAAGCTCGGTGGGCGACCCCATGAAGTCGGCGATCTTGGACGCGTCGAGCCCGTCCTCGCCCACCAGCTTCGCCAGCACGCCGGACTGTCCGAGCGACAGCACGTCCGTGCGCACGGTGTCCAGGCCCTCCTCCAAGCTGGCCAGGATGCCATCGGTCTGCCCGAGCGCGTCCTTCGCGGTGCAGAGCGTGGACGCCAGCTGGTCCAGCACGAGCGAGGTCTGGTCCACCAGCACGCGCTGGTTCGAGACGGCGGTTGCCAGCGACGACGATGCCGCGCCCAGCTGCGCCAAGCTCCCGTTCACGGCGGGGATCGTGGTGCCGAACAGGTTGTCCGAATAGGCTTGGGCGCCTGCGACGGCCTGCTGGACGGCGGCGTTCAGGTCGTTGCCCGCCTGGGCCGTGGCCTGCGAGACGGTTTCCGTGTCCGCGCTGATGCGGGTGAGGTCCTCCAGCGTGGCTTGGGCATCCGCAGCCTGCTGTTCCAGCTGCGCGGCAGCTTGGGCAAGCGGCTGCTTGCCCGGGTTGTCCTCGGGAAGCCCGTCGGCAACGCTCTTCAAATACGCCGCCAGCGCCCGATCCTCGTCCACCACCGCCTGGGCCTGCGCGAGCGTCGCCCGCACGCTCCCCTGCGCCTCGCCGATCGTGCCCGCGATGTCCCCCACCGCCTGGTTCGCCTTCGACGAGGCCTGCGACACCGATGACAGGCCCGTGCCCACCGCCGGCATGGCCGCGGCGGAGAAGCTCGCCAGCCCGTCCTGCATCTGCGTCGTCAGGCCGGACACGGTCTGCAGCGCGTCGGATGCCGTTCCCAGGTCGGCGCGCACGCGGCAGAGCGCGTCCTTCGCTTCGCCCACCTTGCCCTGCGCCTCGTCGGTGGCCGACCCGATGCCTGCAAGCGTTTCGCGCGCCTCGCCCACCGTCTGCACGGCCTGGGCGATCTTTTCCACCGCCCGCGAGCGCGACGCGTCCAGCTTCTCGCGCGACTCGCCCAGCGCCTGGTCGATGGCATCGGCGGCCACGTCGCTCACGGTGGAGACGAACGTGGAGTTGATGGTCTCGTCGAGCGTGCTGGCGCCGGTGTCGGTGATCTTCGGGGCCACCGGGCCCGCCTTCTCGTTCACGTAATATTCCAGCTTGGGCTGCGTGAAATCGCCGGTGGTGAGCGAGAGCAGCTGCGAGGTGAAGCCCGACGGTATCACGAACGCGGCATAGCTCTTCCCCGCGTCAAGCTCCGCCATGGCGTCGTCGCGGTCGACGAACACCCAGTCGAGCTGCGTGTTCCCATGCAGCTCGTCCACTATCATGTCGCCCACGTGCAGCTCGCCGGTCAGGTCGCTCGAGCCGCCCTCGTCCTCGTTCACCACGCACACGCGCAGCGCGCCCGTGTTGTTGTAGGGGTCCCAGAAGCCCACGACGTTGTACCAGGTGTACACCGACGGCAGCACGAGCAGCGCCAGCACTACCACCAGCGCCGGTGGCGTTTTGAGCAAGCGCAGCACATCGCGCTTGAGCACCCGCAAAACGTTTCCCATAGCCGCTGCCGCACCCTTTCTCCGCCCGATAAAATACCGAACAATGATAGTCCTCTCGGCACGGAACGTCACGCAAGATTGACGAACACGTTACATTCGTCAACGCAAAGCCGTCGACGGCCCGAAGCACGATGCTCCGGGCCGTCGGCCCCCTCGCCAACGCGGGCGCTACCGCGTCTCGTCGTCCTCGTCGTTGCCCAGCTCCCGGGCGGCGGCCTTCTGCTGCGCGTTGAACTGGTCGGCGCTGCGCTGCTCGGCTGCGGTCGCCTTCTTGAACTCGGTGGGCTGGTTGATCACCACCTGCGGGAACGGGATGCTGATGTCGTACTTGTCGAAGATCAGCTTCATCTCGCGGTTCAGGTCGCGCTCCAGCTGCAGGCGGTCGCTCTCGGAGCACTGCACCACGATGCGGATGGTCACGCTGTTGTCGCCCAGCTCCACGACGCCCTTGTAGAACGGCCCGTCGATGATGGCGGGAAGGCGCTTGCGGATGTTCGGCAGCTCCTTGGACAGGATGTTCTCCACGCGCTCGAGCGACTCGCCGTACTCTATCCCGACGTCGCACGAGGCGTAGGACGTCTCCTTGGTCATGTTGATCACGTTGCTGATGTCGCTGTTGCGGATGACCTTGATGTTCTGGGAGCCATCCTCCACCTTGGTGGTGCGCACGCCGATCTCCACCACGGTGCCGCGCCAGTCGCCCACCTTGATGATGTCGCCCACGCGGAACTCGCCTTCGAAGATGATGAACAGGCCGGAGAGGATATCGCTCACCAGCTCCTTCGCGCCGAAGCTTATGGCGATGGACAGGATGCCGGCCGAGGCCAGAAGCGTGGTGGTGTCCACGCCCACCAGCATGAGGCAGTAGTACGCCATGCCGATGATGGTGGCGTACTTGATGAAGCTGCCCAGAAGGCGGCACACGGTCTCGCCGCGCGCGCCCAGCACGGTGGCCAGCAGGTTCAGCAGCTTCTGAACGAGCGCGACCACGGTCAGCGCCACGCACACGAACATGATGCACGCCGTGAGGGCGAACACGTTCACGCCGCGCTCCCAGTTGCCGCCCAGGATATAGGAGAAGATCGAGCCCTGGCCGAAGATGCTCTCCCGGAACACCACGGCCGCGAACACGGCGATCACGAACACGCCCACGAGCCAGCGCACCACCGTGGCCGTCTTCTGCTCGGCCGTCTTCTCGCCCCACTTGAACGAACGGGCGATCCAGCGGCTGGCGGCCGACTCGGTCTTGGCCACGCGTCCGCTCGGCATCTTCACGTCGATCATGCGCGCGTCGGCCTCGACCGGCGCCTTGGCCACAGTCACGCTGCCCCTCGGCTCGAAGGCCAGCAGCAGGAATATCACCACGAGGCATACGAGGGCCACGCCACCCGTGGCCACGGTGAGCGGCACGCGCTCGGCCATGAGCTCGCCCTCGGTGTCGGCGACGTACAGGAAGTAGTTCTCCGCCTCGGCCGATGAGACGTAGTACGTCGTCCCCTCCACGGTGAGGTAGTCGCAGTAGCCGCCCTTCAGCTGGTTCTCCGTCATGCCGTGCTCCAGCGCGTCCTTGCCGACAAGGCGCTGGTCGGGGAAGTACGCGAAGGTGCGGTCGTCCTTGCTCACGGCGAAGGCGAACCCTTCGGAGCCCACCTTCACGCCACCCAGCACGCTGTCCACGGTAACGGTCTCCAACAGATTCTCCAGGCGCGTCGTGCGAATGCCGATCTGCACGGCGCCGTTCACAGTGCCGGCCTCGTCGTGCAGAGGCACGCCGATGTACTGGCGCAGCTGCCCGGATATCTCGTCGGGCTGCGCTTCCTGCACCACCGAGTCCGCGCCCTGGAGCAGCTTGCGGAACTCGGAGGACTGGTCCTCGGGGTCCTCGCTCAAGGTGAAGTTCGCGTAGGAGGAGTTCGTCGCGGTCATCACGCCGTTCCCGTCGTACGTGAACACGTACTGGATCATGAGGACGTCGGCCAGCCTCTGCAGGTCGTCGCGGTTCGCAAGCGAGGGGTTCTGGTCCAGGATGTAGCCGGCCACGCGCACCTTGCCCAGATAGCGCTCGTCGTACTGGCTGACAAGCTCGTCCATGCGCGCTTGGGTGCGCTGGGTGGTCTCGACCACCTCGGCGGCGCGCTCGTTGTTGGCCACGGATTGGGACGATAGCGCGAACAGCGTCTGCATGTAGAACGATACGCCCAGAACAGCCAGAAAGCCCACGAACGAGAGCACCGCCGCCTTGCGCCCGACCACCTTGTTGTAGCGCAGCGGCCCGACGGCGCGGTAGTCCTCGGGGTCGCGCCCCTCGCGCTCGTCCTCGCGCATGACGAAGATGCCGTACATGATGACCACGGCCATGACCGCGAAGAAGATGAACAGGATCACTCCCACCGTGATGTTGCGGGTGGCGGCCATGTCGCTCTCAGGCACGGCGGCGATGTAGTAGGTGTCGCCGATCTTGCTCACCTGGCCGTACAGGCTCTCGCCGGCAAGCTCCATCCACGCGAGCGAACCGTCCTCGAGGTCGGCCACGTCGATGCCGCCGTCGATGGCGTCGGTGCCCACAAGATGGTCGTTCGGGTGGTACTCAACCAGGTAGTCCTGCGCCGACACCGCGAACACGTAGCCGTGCTGGCCGATGGCGATATCCTTGAGCACGCTCTTCGTCAAGCCCGTGTCCTCCACGAGCTGGCGCAGCTCCTCAGGGCCCTGCTCGACCACCACCATGGAACCGTCGTCGATGCGGGCAGCGTAGTAGCGCATGAGCCAGTTCTGTTCGGGCAGCTCCACCTCCACGGCCGCGGAGGGCTTGCCGTCATCGAACACGGTGCGCAGCTGGTTGAAGCGCGCATACGCGAAGTTCGCGGGGGTGTCCTGCGCCTTCGCGACGATGGAGCCGTCGCGCGACACCACCAGCACGTTGTCCACGCCCAAAAGGTCCTGGTACTCGACCATCTTCGCATCGGTCGCCGCGAAGCCGGCGTCGTTGTTCGCCATGAAGGCCACGCTCGCCGCCTTGGACTGGTATATCTCGTCGAAGGTGACGGTGTTCTGCTCCACGCCTTCGTCTGCCAACGTCAACAGGCCCTCCAGTGCGTCGGACTCCTGCTGCATCTCGCTCGCGTAGCCGTCCAGCGACAGCTCGGTCTGCATCATGGACAGCAGCACGCCCATGACCGCCATGCTCGCGGCTGCCACCAAAACGAGGACGGCGATCTTGACTTTGAGTTTTCTCGACATGCCCCAGCGCCTCCCTAGTTCCACTTGTCCGTGAGCGCCGCAACGGTGCCGTCGTCGAGCATGCCCTGGATGGCGTCGGATACCGGCTTGCTCAACGCCGAGCCCTTCTGCGTGGCAACGCCGTATTCCTGCGTGTCGATGACGTAGTCGAGCATGCTGCGGTCGGCGTTCAGGTAGGTATGCGCGATAGCGCCGTCCATGCAGGCCGCATCGATGGACCCTTCCTCGAGTGCCCGGCTGAGGTCCTGGTAGGATGCCATCTGCACAAGGCGGAAGTTATCGAAACGGGTCATCGAGTGGTCCTCGGTCTGCTCCAGCGCCTCGCCCGACGTGAAGCCGGACTCCGTCAGCTTGAGCGCCAGCTGCGGGGCGGTGTTCGTCCCCGCCATGGTGCCGAACGTGAGCCCCTTGAGGTCGTCGATGCTCGACACGAGCGAGCTCTTCTCCACCATCACGATGGAGGCGTCCGTGTAGTAGGACGGCGAGAAATCGAAGTTCTTCTCGCGCGACTCGGCAATGGAATAGCAGGCCACCATGCAGTCGACTTCGCCGTTCACCAGCATGTCCTTGCGGGTATCGGGCGTCACGGTCACGAACTCCACGGAGCCGTAGCCCATGCGCGCAGCCATCTCCTCGGCAATATCGATCTCCAAGCCGTAGTACTTGCCCGTTCCCTCGTTCAGGTAGCCGAAGCCCACCACGTCGCTGCGCACGCCCACGCGCAGCGCCTTGCCGCTCGCCGGGGAGCCCTTTGCATTCTCGCCGCTGCACCCCGCCAGCCCAGCAAGCGCGCAGGCCAGCGCCACGGCGACGAGCAGAAGCGCCGCGCCTCTCGTCCTCACCTTGCCCATGTACTTCCTCCCATCGGATAACCTCCGCCCGACCCCGCATGCCGTCTCGCATCTGCGGGCTCGCCCCGAAGCATGCGCCCGGCCGCGCAAAGGCGGCAAAGCGCATCAAAGCCGCGGCGGCGCGGCTCCAAGAAGGTAAGTATGCCAAACCGGAACTGGCGAACATGCGCGATTGCCGGTTCAAAATTTTTTTAAGGGGCTGGTCAGACAAGGGATGTGCTGCTTCTATGCCATCAACCTCGCACGCGGAAAACAGCGGCGCCCGGGACGGATCCCGGGCGCCGAGGAGCTTGGGGTGCGCGGTCGCGCTACGCCGCGAGGCGCTTCGCGATGGCGAGGATGAAGTCGCGGGTGGAGAGCTTCACCGGGTTCGGAAGCGTGGTGATGAGGGCCAGATCGCCCGTCATCTCGCCGGCCTCGATGGTGTCGAGCGTGGCGCGCTCCAGGCGGTCGGCGAACGCCACGAGGTCGTCCAGGCCGTCCAGCTCGCCGCGCTTGCGGAGCGCCCCCGACCACGCGAAGATGGTGGCCACCGAGTTCGTGGACGTCTCCTCGCCCTTGAGGTGCTTGTAGTAGTGGCGCTGCACGGTGCCGTGCGCGGCCTCGTACTCGTAGTAGCCCTGCGGGCTCACCAGCACCGACGTCATCATGGCGAGCGAGCCGAACGCGCTCGACACCATGTCGCTCATCACGTCGCCGTCGTAGTTCTTGCACGCCCAGATGAAGCCGCCGTCGGCCTTCATCACGCGCGCCACCGCGTCGTCGATGAGCGTGTAGAAGTACTCGATGCCCGCTTCCTCGAAGCGCGCGGCGTACTCGGCGTCGTAGATCTCCTGGAAGACGTCCTTGAAACGGTGGTCGTACTTCTTCGAGATGGTGTCCTTCGTGGCGAACCAGATGTCCTGGCGCACGTCGAGGGCGTACTCGAAGCAGCTGCGCGCGAAGCTCTCGATGGAAGCATCCAGGTTGTGCATGCCCTGCGCCACGCCCGGACCGTCGAACTCGTGCACCAGCTCGCGCGTCTCGGTGCCGTCGGCCGCGGTGTAGACAAGCTCCACCCTGCCGGGGCCGGGAACGCGCAGCTCCGTGTTCTTGTACACGTCGCCGTAGGCATGACGGGCGATGGTGATGGGCTTGACCCAGTTGCGCACGCACGGCTCGATGCCTGCCACGGTGATGGGCGTGCGGAAGACGGTGCCGTCGAGCAGGGCGCGGATGGTGCCGTTGGGGCTCTTCCACATGCTCTTCAGGTCGTACTCGTCCATGCGCGCGGCGTTCGGCGTGATGGTGGCGCACTTCACGGCCACGCCCAGGCGCTTGGTGGCCTCGGCGGAATCCACGGTCACCTGGTCGTCGGTGGCGTTGCGATGCTCGAGGCCCAGGTCGTAGTACTCGGTCTTGAGGTCGACGTGCGGGCAGATCAGCTCGTCCTTGATCATCTGCCAGATGATGCGCGTCATCTCGTCGCCGTCCATCTCCACCAGCGGCGTGGTCATCTGAATCTTCGCCATTGTCAGCCTTTCCCTCGTTGCGCGGCTCGCCCGCATCCCGTGTGTACCGCGCAATCATACCCCAGCCCAGGCCCACACAGGCGCATCGCGCGCAAAACCAACGACATCACCGGTTTTCGGAAACGAGCGCGAAACAAAGGGGCTCATCGGGCGGCGAGCGCCATGTAGCCGTCTTCGAGGGTGGGCTCGACGGACGCCGATCCTGCGGGCGGCGCGTCGCTGACGATGCGGTAGCGCGTGCCCTGGGCCGTGGTCGCCGCATTCACCACGACGGCTCCCGCCGGCGGAGCCATGAGCGGCGGCGTGAGCCAGGTGCGTCCGTGCGCGCCGTCGATGAGGCCTGCGGTGGCGCCGTCGTACTGCAATCGGCCCCCGCGCAGCACGCATACATAAGGGCAGGTCTGCGCCACGTCGTCGAGGATATGCGTGGACAGCACCACCGTGCGCTCGCCGCCGAGCGTAGCCAGGAGCGTGCGGAAGCGCATGCGCTCCTCGGGGTCGAGGCCGGCCGTGGGCTCGTCCACCACGAGCAGGCGCGGGTCGCCCATGAGCGCCTGGGCGATGCCCACACGCCTCCGCATGCCGCCCGAGAATCCGCCGATCCGCCGCCGGCGCACATCGGCAAGCCCCACGCGGTCGATGAGCTCATCGGCCTGGTGCCGCCGGGCGCGCCGGTCGTCCATGCCCTTGAGGACGCCCACGTAGTCGAGGAACTCGGGCGGCGTGAGGTTGGGATAGGGCTCGATGTCCTGCGGCAGGTAGCCCAGGGCCTTCTTGAGCGCGCGGCGGTTGCGCGGCTCGGACAGGTCGCGCCCGTCCACGAGCACGCGTCCCCGCGTGGGGCCCACGATGCCGCAGAGGATGCGCATGAGCGTGGTCTTGCCGGCGCCATTGGGACCGATGAGCCCGATCATGCCGGAAGGCAGGTCGAGCGTGAGGCCGTCGAGGGCGCAGGGCTTCTTCGGGAAGTCCTTGCCCAAGTGATCGAGGGAGATGAACATGGGAGTTTCCTTTCTGTGCACCCGTCGGCGACGGACTCAACGGCGCCGGTACGTGCGCTTGCGGGCAATGGCGCCGGCCGCCGCAAGCAGCGCCACGGCAGCAGCCAGCTTGAGCGCTAGCAGCGCGATGGCCTCGAGGGGCGTGGCGGCGGTTACCGCGGACTCGGGGGAATCGAGCAGCGGCGTGCTGCCGAAGAGCACCTGCGCCACGGGGTCGGCCGCGATATGGACCCGCAGGCCGCCCCCGGCGGTCGGGGTCGGCACGAACACGCCGAGGAAGAGCACCCCGAACCAGGCGACGATGGCGGCGATCCGCGCAAGGGCGCGCGGCAGGAGAGACCCGGCAAACGCCGAAAGCGCCGCCGCGACGAGCGCGGCAGGCAGCACCACGCCGGCGAGCAGGACGGCCGCCTGGAGCAACGCCCATACGTTGCCGTGCAGCATCTGGCCGCCCGCGCAGAACAGCAGCACCCCGACGGACGGCAAAGCCATTGCCGCGAGCGCACCCGCCACGCGCGCCGCCACCAACTCGAAAGGAGGCACGGGCGCGGACGCCTCGATCTCCGAAATACCGAGCCGCTCCGACTCGGAGGCCAGGTCGGTGAAGGCCGCCGCGTAGGCGACGGGAGGCATCAACGCGAGCATCTGGGCCGTCAGGGCAAGCGCCGCCGGGTTGTCCGTCTCGAAGGAGAGGCCCGGGTTCACCGTGATCGTGACCGACAGCAATGCGAGCCCGAGCGAGACGATCCACAGGGCCCGCTGCCGGGCGGCGAGGCGAAAATGGGTGCGTGCCAGCGCAAGGAACCTCATCGCGCACCTCCCAGCTTCCGCCACGCGTACTCGGGCGAGCCGAGCGCGCGCCAAACGCCAGCGCCCGCCGCGAGCAGCACGGCCAACGGCAGCCCGCGCTGAAGGGCGAGCATCGGCATGTTCGGATCCCAGACGAGCGCGAAGAACAGCCATATCGCCACCACCGCAAGCGAGGCGCTGCGCGAAGAACCCGCGACCGTCACGGCAACGTACGCCGCCAGCACCATGAGGGCCGCGCCGCCAACGGGCGTGAGAGCCCCCGCCCATCCGATGTCGCGGTACACGAGGCCCAGCACCTCGAGCGGCGCGAACATCAGAAGCGCGCCCGCCATGCCCGCCGCCAACAGCAGGCCCGCGCGCAGCGTCTGCACGCAGCGGAACTCCACCGGCAAGGCCGCCTGCACCTCCACGAGCGGGTCGCCCGCCAGCACCGCGACGGCGCACACGCCCACGGTCAGCGGATACGCCTGCGTGAACGCGATCATCGCCATCGTGGCCGGCTCAGCACCCGCCGCATACGCCCAGCAGGCACCGACGAGCGCGATAACCGCCCCGACCGCCAGCGGCACGACGATGCCCACGACGAGCACGCGCCGCAGCTGCGCACCTACAAGCGCGCGCCCGCCCGATCCTGCCAAGCGGCCGCCGCCGCTGCCATGCCCTGCATCCATGGGAAACCTCCTCGATCTCATGCTGCCTCCAGGTGCGCGATCAGCGCCTTACGGGCCGTGGCCACCGCAGCCGCGAGAAGCACGCACCCCGCTATCGCCGTCGCCTCGCACCCGACGACGCCCTGCAGCTGCGCGATTGCCGACAGCATGCCGCCATCGGCCGCCGCGCGGCCGGCCGGCACCACGAGCGGCACGAGGACCGCGCCAGCCACCGCGCCGGCCCACGACGCGTTCGCCCACACCGCGACGAGCGCCGAGGCGCCCGCGACGGCGGCGAGGGGCACAAGCCACGAGGACACGAGCATCCCGAGCTCCATCGGCGCGCCCCACCACGCGAACGCCGCCGAGGCGGCGAGCCCCGCAAGCGCGTCGACGCCCAGCACCGTCGCCAGCCGCGCGAGCAGCACCGTCTGCGGCCCGAGCGGCATGGCCAGCGCCAGCACATCGGCCTTATCGGACGAGAGCGCCGCACATACGGTGAGCGCCGCCCCCAGCAGCAGGAGCGCCGAGAACCACCAGGCGGCCCCCTCCGCGCCCCAGCCCGAAGCGACGAAGCACGCCGCCACCGTCGCCAGCGCGGCCATCGCAAGCGCCGCCGGCAGCACCGCCCGCGGCATGACGCGCACCTGGACGGCCGCCAAGCTCGCGGCCAGCCGCGCGCTCCGGCGCACCGACCAGGCAGGAGCTTCGAAAACCGACGGCTCGTCCTCGATGCGCGCCGCAATGCGCGCGAACGAGGGCACGCCGTTCGCGCAGTTCCGCTCCTGCCGCCTCATCGCCTCGCGCAACGCCGCACGCGGCTCCGTTCCGTCCGTGCTCATATCCGCCTCCCCAACGTCTTCTGCAACAGGGCCCGCGCGCGGGACACGCGCGACTTCACCGTGCCCACCGGCACGTCGGTCACTTGGGCGATCTCCGCATAGGGAAGCTCGTGCAACCAGGCAAGCCGCACCGTCTCGGCCAGCTCGCATGGCAGCGCGTCCAGCGTGGCCATGATCTCGTCCGCTCCCGCCTGCGCCGCAAGAACCTCGAGGGGGCCGTCCGCCCTGTCGGCCAGGCTGGCCGCCTCGTCGTCGAGCGGGTATTCGAGGGGCCGGACGCGGCGCATGCGCACGTAAGCCTGGCGCTTCACGATCCCCAGCAGCCACGTGAGCACGCGGCTGTCGCCGCGGAACGCGGGCGCGGCGCGCCAGCATCCCAACCATGCGTCGGCCGCCACCTCTTCGGCAGCCTCGCGGTCGGGCAGGCGCGCCGAGGCGAACGCAAGCACAGCCGGGGCGTAGAGCCGGTACAGCTCCTCGAGCGCACGCTCGTCGCCGCGCGCGATGCGCGCGAGCGCGGCACGCGCCTGCTGCTCGTCAACTTCGCCAGCGCCCATGCCACCGCCTTTCGCCTCTCGTCGCCTGCAACCCCTTAGTAGCGCCAAGGAAGCGCGTGGTTCACAGGTTCCTGATCTTTCGCGACTGCACCCCTGAAACCGCCCTCGAACACAGCAGGGCCCGGAGCGCGCGCTCCGGGCCCGTCAAACCTGCGCGCCGGAGCGGCCCGCACAGCTGCGGTCGCCCCGCGTCGGCGCGACCGCGCCGCAGCCTGCGCGTCGGCTCCTACTCCCCCAGCTCCTCCGCGAAGCCCACGCGGTAGTTCTTGAACACGGCCTCGCCTTCCTCCTGGGTGGCGTCCAGATCCACGTCGGCTGCGATGGCGAAGTCGTGGTCGCCTTCCGGGTCGCTGAATATCTGGCGCACGTGCCATACGCGCTCCGTCTTCTCGTCCGCCTCGTCGATCGCCAGGTAGGCCGCCGAGCGGGCGTCGGCATCGATGGCAATGGCCTCATGCACCTCGAAGTACGCGTCGAGCGCGCGCTGCCAGCGCGGCTCGCCGCAGCCCCACTCCTGGTCGAGCTTCCCCAGCTCCGCCGCGCGGCCCTGCGACGCCAGCCGCACGCGCTGGAAGAGCGCGTTGCGCACGAGCACGGTGAGGCCGCGACGGTCGCGCACTACGGCGCCGTCGGCCGAGGGCGGGGCGGCCTCGAACATCGAACCCGCGCTCTCCCACTCGTCCACCAGGCTCGAGTCCACCGAGCGCACCACGAAGCCGAGCCATGCGATGATATCCTCCAGCCGCTCGTCGCGCTTGTCGGCGGGAATCGTGCGGTCGAGCACGCGGTAGGCGTCGGCCAGGTAGCGCAGAAGCGTGCCCTCCGAGCGCGCGATGCCGTAGCGCTGCACGTAGCCCTTGAAGTCCGCCGCGCCCTCCAGCATGTCGCGCAGCACCGACTTCGGCGCCAGCGCGAAGTCGCGCGCCCACGGCACCTCGGCGCAGTAGCGTTCGAACGCCGCCTCCAGCAAGTCCTCCAGCGGCCGCGGGTACGTGACCTCGGCCAGACGCTCCAGGCGCTCCTCGTACTCCACCCCGTCGGCCTTCATGTCGGCCATGGCCTTGTCGCGCGCCGCGCGCTCCTGGGCGCGCAGTACCTGCCGCGGGTCCTCCAGCGTGGCTTCGGCCATGGATATGACGTCGAACGCGTAGGTCTCGCTCTCGGGGTCCAGAAGTTCCAACGCCGCCAAGAGGAACGGCGACAGCGGCTGGTCGAGCGCGAAGTCCTCCGGCAAGTCCACCGTGGTCACGTACTCCACGGCGCCGTCCTCGCCCTCCACCTGCTCGATCACGTCTGCGTTGGCCAGCGTGTTGAATATCTCGTCGGCGCGCACCGAGAGCGCCGCCTTCTCCTCGTCGGTCTGGGCCGAGTCGGCTATGAGCTTCCGCACGCGAGCGTACGCGTCGCCGCCCTGCACCACCTCGGACAGCACCATGGAGTGCGTGATCTTCATGCGCGGCTTCAGCGTCTCGGGCACGGCGGCTATCAGGCGCTCGAAGGTCTGCTTGTTCCACGTGACGAACCCCTCGGGCGGCTGCTTCTTCTTTATCTTGCGCAGCTTCTTCAGGTCGTCGCCTGCCTTCGCCACCAGCTTCGCGTTCTCTATGTCGTGCTCGGGCGCCTCGGCTATCACCATGCCCTCGGTGTCGAAACCGCTCCTCCCGGCACGCCCCACGATCTGGTGAAACTCGCGGGCGCGCAGCCGGCGCATCTTGTGGCCGTCGAACTTCGTGAGCGCCGTGAGCACCACGGTGTGGATGGGCACGTTGATGCCCACGCCCAGCGTGTCCGTGCCGCAGATAACCGGCAGGAGCCCCTGCTGGGCCAGCTTCTCCACCAGCAGGCGGTAGCGCGGGAGCATGCCCGCATGGTGCACGCCCACGCCGCTGGCCAGCAGGCGCTTGAGCGTCTTGCCGAACGCCGTGGTGAAACGCGTGCCGCGCACGGCCTCCTTCACCTGCTCGCGCTGCTCCTTCGTGGCCACGCCGTAGCTGGACAGCGCCTGCGCGGTGGCGAGCGCCGCGTCCTGCGAGAAGTGCACCAGGTACAGCGGCGCCTCGCCCTTGCGCAGCGCCAGCTCCACCGTGCCCTCGAGCGGCATCTCCACGTACTCGTATTCCAGCGGCACCGGACGCGGCGCATCGGCCACCACGTCCACGTCCGTGCCCGTGCGCTCCTTAAGGGACGCCGCGATGGCGCCCACGTCGCCCAGCGTGGCGCTCATGAGCAGGAACTGGGCCTTCGGCAGCGTGAGCAGCGGTACCTGCCACGCCCAACCGCGGTCGGCGTCGCCGTAGAAGTGGAACTCGTCCATGGCCACGCAGCCCACGTCGGCCCCCTCGCCCTCGCGCAGCGCCTGGTTGGCCAATATCTCCGCCGTGCAGCAGATCACGGGCGCCTCCGCGTTGATGTGCGCATCGCCGGTGATCATGCCCACGTTCTCGCGCCCGAGGATGTCCACCAAATCGAAGAACTTCTCGCTCACGAGCGCCTTGATGGGCGCCGTGTAGTACGCACGGCGGCCGGTGGCCAGCGCCATGAAGTGCATTCCCAGCGCCACGAGCGACTTGCCCGAGCCCGTGGGCGTGCCCAGTATCACGTGGTCGCCCACCATGAGGTCCATGAGGGCCTCCTCCTGGTGGGGCCAGAGCTCTATGCCGCGCACGGCCACCCATTCCAGGAACCGGTCGAGCGCCTCGTCGGGCGCAAGCCACGGCTCGGGCTCGGCCTCGTCCTCCTCCGGCTCCCACCACGTGGGCGCCAACCGCCCGAGCGACCCGTGCGAAAACGCGCCGTTGTCGGTCTGGTCGGGTTCGGACGATGCATCTGCTTGTTCAACCATGGGGAAAGGCCTCCGGGAGACTCGCGTAAAGTAAAGGATGTTGGGAACCTATTCTACCTGCTGCCACCCGCCCAGATGCCCGCGCGCGTAAAGTTTTCATTCCGCAGCCCACCCTCGGCGCAAATGAAACCGGCGGCTTCGAAACCATAAAAACTGAAATGGTTATACGTTGCTTAATAATCTGAAAGTCAAGGGCTCATCGTACGAACGGCCGCAGATTATTGTGCACAAAAATGTCTATTGAACTGGTATTTTGTTCATAAGCAAGTATCTGCTCCGAACTTTTTTCGAACGCAGGATCGCGCCGCCTCCGCTTGCGCGGAATGCGCTCGCCCCCCGCGCCGCCAAACGGCAATCCGCACGTTTTGCGCGTGCTACAATCCGCCCAAAGATGTCGATGGCTCGCCCCTTAGGAGGTCAGGTCATGAACGGCAAGACCATTCGGTAACGCTTGCGAGCCTGCCAGCACCCCCCTCGCCTGCCCAAGCCCCAAAAGTAAGAAGGCCCCCATGAATCCCTTGAACAAGCCCAACGTCCATCCTCCTCTTTCAAGGTCAACGCCCACGGAGACCTTGCAGCCGCGTCCGCCGAAACCCCGCTCACCCGCCGCACGTTCCTGAAGCTCTCCGCCCTCACGGCAGCCGCACTGGGCACCGCCGGCCTGCACGAGATAGAGGGCGGCATCGCGCTTGCCTACGCAGACGAAGGCGCAGCGGAAGCGGCAACGCCCTTCGTCGTGGACGTGCTCTCGCGCAAAAGCGTCGGGTTTCTGGTAAGCGATCTAACCGGAAACGCGATCGATGCAAACGGCGGGTTCGCCCAAGCCGCTGCCGTGTCCGGAGCGAAGGTGGTGCTCACCTCGCTGTACACGAACACGTCCGTCGAGGCCGTCAGCGACGAACGCGGCAAGGCCATCTTCGCCGATATCTCCGCGTTAGCGATCGCCAACAACGACGACAAGCCGCCTACCTACCATTTCTGGGGCAGCATCGAAGTCACCAAGGACGGCTACCGCACGTTCAAGACGGGCCGCATCCTCGTAAAAGGCGCGCGCTTCTTCGTTGCAGCAACGCAGCCCCACGACGGGAAGTCCTCGTATCTGCGCGCCTGCACGTACGAAGGCTTCGACATGCAGTACTTCCCCTGCACCATGCCCAGCACCCGCGCCATCCCCGACAAGCACACCGTGCGCTGCGAGGTGGTGGCGCCCAACGCCAAGCAGGTCAAGGTGGAACTGTTCAACAAGGGCTGGTTCATGGAAGGCGTCACGGGAAAGGCCAGCGTCAAAGACGGCGTGGCCGTTGTCGACATACCCTACGCCTACTGCGCGGACACCGACATGGCGGGCTACGCCACGTACCTGACCGTCTACCTGGACGGCAGGAAATCCTACCGAGTGAACACGCGACTGGCGTTCAAGACCGCGCCCATCGACAAGCCCACCGAGGGAAAAGCGGGCGTGGTGCCGGGAGAAAACGGCGCGAGCAAAAACGGCAGCGATGCAGGCGACGGCACCGATCCGGGCGAGAACGTCCTGGGCGGGCCCCTCACGCTCACCTTGCCCAACAGCATACCTTTGGTCGGCGGTCTTGAATTCGATCCCGGCGTCGGCAGTCTACCCATCTCCTACCATTTCGACCTCTGGGGCATGTCGTGGTTCGGCTTGAACGTGGCGGTTGCCTACGAGACGGTCAACGGCGAGAAGGTCGAAGGCACCTGGAAAACCTACAACAACGAGACCATGGCCGAGCATCGCGCCAACATGCAGAGCGATTTCGACGCCGCCGTAAAACGCTACGACGCCTGCAAGCGGCACAAGAAAGACAAGAACTCATGGCTGGGAACCAGCGACAAGCTCAAAACGGCAAGCATCGGAATGTCGTTTCAAGCGCTTGCCGTCGGCGGATACGACTGGAAGACCAACGACAAGTCCTGGGAAATGGGACCGCAGTTCACCGTGTCCTTCTGGTTTTCCAAAGAGGTGACAAAGCAGCTGATGCTGGGGCCGGCTCCGGTGTTCATCGGTTTCGGGATAGGCATCAACGCCAACGCCCAGCTCGCCTTCCTCACGCGCATGAAAGGGCTGGACTTCTCCACGATGACCTGGTCGGGCAAGTCGAGCGAACCGCTCACCGTCAACGTGGACATCGGCATGAGCGTAACCGCCGGCATCGGCGTGAAGGACATCGTCTCGGTCGGCGCGACCGGTCGTGCCGGTGTGGACACCACGTTCACCGTCCACACCCTGGACAAACCGCAGCCGCACATCGTGCTCACCGCCTACGCTGCCGTGACGGTGACCGGCCAGTTCCTGTTCTACAAGGTCACGCACACCGTCTACGACAACCGCTGGGACGACCCGCCCATTCTGGACAACTGGAAAGGCAAGCTGGAACCGGGCGATTTCGACGCAGCGGCGGCGCCGGCGGGCCTTGAGCCCGCAACGCTGGGGTACGGCCTGCCCGAAGCAAACAGCAGCTGGAACATCGTCACCGAAGGCGAGCTGGCCAAGACGGCGGAATTCAACGGCGCAACCACCGCGCAAGGCTCGGCGGAGTTCTCCTACGATGCCGAATCCTGGACCGGCGCAAGCGTCGACGGGTTCGGGATCAGCGGCATGAGCGAGCTGGGAGCAGAACCGCTTGTGGAGCAGCTGGTGTTCAAAAACGTACTGTCCGACCCGCGCGTGAAGATCATCCCGTGCTGGAAAACGCAGCTCATGCTGCGCCTGGCGTCCGTCAAGCTGGACGGCGGCGCCGTCCGCACGCGCGTGACCGTCTCCCACTTGGACGGCACCGTGTGGAGCAAGCCGGAGGTGCTTGATTTCCAGATCGTCATCGGCTACGACACGCCCTCCGGCCAAGGCGACCAGCCAGCCGCCAGCGCCTTCATCGGGGGCGCCGACGATGCGCTCAGCGAAGACGCCCGCGCGTTTAAGCAGGGAGTCGAAGAAGCCGGATTGGCACTGGTCGACGAAGGCTTCAGCGACGTGAGCGACAACCCCCCGGCGCGCAAAGACCTGTTCGACGTGGACTTCGATATCGTGCCGTTCAGCGACGGGTTTGCGCTCGTCGTGATATCGTCGCTGCGCCCCAACGGAGACAACACGCCCATCGCCGATGCCGGCCTCACCAACATGGTGACGATCGTGGACTACACCCTGCAGCAAAGCGGAGGGAAGTACCTCTACCACCGCAATACGCAGCGCTCCTTCCTACCCAAGCCCATCGAAGGGCACGCGCCGTGCTTGACCAAGCCGCAGATAAGCGCAGGCGATAAAAAGGGCATGGCCACCTTCGAAGCCCGCTGCGGGTCGGGAAGCAACCCCACCGTGTTCTCCAACGAACGCTACATCGGCGCCATCCTGTTCGAGAAGAAAGCCGGGCTCGAACTCGAGCGCGCGCTGATCAAGCGCAAGGACGGCACGCCTTGGAGCACCATATCCACGCCAACCCACCTGGAATCGCACTCCTTCAGCGTCCCCTACGCCGGCCAGTTCAAAAGCGAAGGGCGCTACCGCCTGGAAGCAGCGGCAAGCTTGCGGTACGCCTCGACGGTGGTCGACATCGCGCAGGATCATGAAGTGGACATCACCTGGCTGGATTTCTCTACGTTCATGTACACCGACGCCGGAAAACTGCGCCTGGCAACGTTTGGCAACGACGGCAAGCTCTCGGTCCAAGACGTGTCCATCGAGCGCTTCGACCATGAATCGTTCGGTGCCTCAGCCGACGGCAAGCACCTGTTCTGGACGCAGGTGGAAGAAGGCGAGGGCCGCCCGAAGTACGACGCGCAAGGCACCGTCCAGCCGCGTTCGGGCGATCCGGTCAAAACGTTCCAGATCATGGCGGCAAAGCGCTATGGCAACGTGTTCACGCCGCCCTTCCCGCTGGCAAAGCTCAAGAACCGCGCCGACGGCATCGTGGGCACAAGCGGCACCAAGGGGTCGCTCGCATTTCTGTACACGAACTTCCGCGACGTGGCGAACAGCACGAGCGACTTGTGGTTCACGAGCATTCCCTGGGTGCAGAGCGTGCAGCTGGCAGGTTGCGCCTGCGACAACCCCTTCGTAGCCGCCGGCGAGCCCGCTCCGCTTTCCGTGCGCGTGATCAACACCGGATCAACGTGCGTGGACGGCGTGACCGTAAGCATCTACGACAACGCCGAAAAGTCCGGAAGCCCCGTCGACACCGTGACCATCGACTTCACGCGCGACACCATGCAGACCATCATCAACATGATGGAAACGGGCTTCGAAAGCGACGGCGCGCCAACGTACGCCGACGAGGAAGGCTTCGTCACGGGCGACGCGTTCAACGTGAACGGCGTGCTGCTGCCCGGCCAGGATCGCGTGTATTCCGCCAGCATGAACGTTCCCGCGGACTGGAAGACCGAGCAGCGCACGCTGCATGCCTTCCTGGAGTCCGCGCGCACCACCGTCGAAGGACCGTTCGCAGAAGTCGTTCCTGAAGGCGTCGAGATCATAGACCACCTCGACAACGCTGCGGCGGCGGCATTCGCCTTCGACCCCACGGCCACGCTGGACTTCTTCGGCCCGAACAACTACGAGATACTGGGAGACGACCCCGTCGACCCCGTGAAGCCGGACGATCCCGCAAAGCCCAAGCCGCTTACCAAAACGGGCGACCCCTTGGGGCTGGGCGTGCTCGGCGTTGCCGGGCTAGCCGCAGCCGCCGGCTTGGGCGCCTACAGCGCCCGCCGCGCCGCGAACGAGGACGCGCGCAAGGGCAAGAGAGGGGAAGACTAGGCGCCGAGCACCCACGGCGACGCGACCACCCACGCCATCGCCGCGACCCAGAGCACCGCCACCACCACCCGAGCGGGCAGGGGCACACGCAGGTTCTTCGCTGGAATCATGAACATGGCAATGAGCCCGCCCAGCGCCCCGCCCAAATGCCCGCTCACGGAGATGCCCGGCACCAGGAACGTGTACACCACGTTGATGCCGATGATGGTGAGCATGCTCTTGCTGTACTGGGCGAACACATGCCGGTTGCCCTTGTGCAGCACGCCGAGCAGCGCCACGGCCACGAACAGCGCGAACACGCTCGTCGATGCGCCCGCGCTCACGGTGGGCATCCCGCCTGCCAGCACGTCGGCCATATACGACACGGCGTTGCCCGTAATGCCGCCCACGAAGTAGAGCGCGAGGAAGTTGCCGCGCCCCAGCACCCGCTCCAGCACCTCGCCCACGCTGAACAGCGCCACCATGTTGAAGCCCAGGTGCATGAGGTCCATGTGCAGGAACATGGGCGTGACGAACCGGAACAGCTCGCCCGCCTGAACGAGCGGCGCGTACATGGCGCCCATGTCCACGAGCACGCGCGTGGGGATGTCGAGCGAGACCCCCATGCGCGCCCCGGCCAGCAGCGATATGGCCGCCTCGGCCGCGAACACGATCACATTGAGCGCAATGAGCACGATTGTCACCAGGCGGAACCGGTTGCGCTCGAAGAACCCGGGCGTTTTCGCGTTCATCATGCGCTTCAACTGCTCGTCATCGATGACGGGGCGCTCAGGCGCGTCGGGGTCGTTCACCTTGTACGGCACGGAGGACTCCTTGCTGATTCGTTCTGCCGAAAGTCCGAACCAGCATACCATCACCGTCCGTGTGAAGGGAGGCCCGCGGGCCTCCCTTCACGTACTCGCCAGCACCCGGGGCGCGCCGCCGTGCGTGCCGCGCCTGCCGTGCCAGCAGCCTTCCCGTACCGGGGCCCGCCGCTATCCCAGCGGCAGCGCCAGCTGCTCGGGCCCACCCGGCTCATCGCAGGGCGGCCAGCGATGCCGCGCCATATCGATGGTCTCGTCGTCCACGAACGCCACGCCCTCGTCTTCCAGCAGCTGCCGCTGCACGCGCTGGCCGCCGAACGCGTAGGTGGGCGCAAGGGTTCCCTTGGCGTTCACAATGCGGTGGCACGGCAGGTTCCACGCGCTCTGCACGCGGCTCATGGCCAGGCCCACCTCGCGCGACGCCTTGGGATACCCCGCCAGCTCGGCAATCGTCCCGTACGTGCACACCGAACCCGCCGGCACGCATCGCACCTGCGCATACACGCGCTCGAAGAACGCCTCGTCCATCTCGATCATCCCCGAGCCCTTCCTCTCGCCCACCGCCGCACCCCTTTCCCCGGCCGAACGTCCCTCCCATGATAATCCACCCGCCGTCCAACCGAAGCGAGAACAGCCCGAGGCTGCACCGCCATCGCCCGCGCGGACGCTTTAGAAAGGGAACCGCCCGTAACGGATGGAAGGCGCGCCGTTCACGCCGCGCGGCCGTCCGCTGCAGGGCGGTGCGCAGCCGGTATCGTGAGCGCTCCACGCGCCCGAGCCGCAGGGAGCTTCGCCCTGCGGGCACCGCGCGAACCTTACAGGAAAGGAGCGATCATGACCGCACGAGACGACAACGCCGCACGCCCCACCGCCCTGGGCCGGGGGCTCGACACCCTCATGGGCGACCGCGACGCACAGGGAGCCGACCGGGCCGATCGGCCTTCAAGCACCGGCAAAGCCGACCATCCGGACCGCACCGAAGCCGCGCACCAAGATGCCGAGGGCGACCGCCCCTCGCAGCCGCCTGTTCCATGCAAGGAGGATCGAGGAGCGCGCCCGCCCGAAAGCGGCATCGCCGTCGTCAGCGGACTCATCGCCGGCGGCGCGGCAGGCGCCGTGGCCATCGCCGCGTTCGCCCTCCTCGGCGTGAAGGCGGTGCTGTCCATGCAGCGGCGCAACCGCCTGTTCTAAGCTTGTCGGACCGACCGGCCCGCCGCATCAGTGTCAACCGGTCAGGCCGTACTTCTGCGCCAGCTGGGCCGCCTTCACGCGGGCGCCCTTCTCGTTGAGGGCCCAGCGCTCGAACAGCACCGCGTTCCCGCTCGTGAACACGTCGTAGATGCCCTCGAACGCCATCTCGGCGCACGTGAAGGCGCCCTCGATGGACGTGAAGTACGTTGCCGCGTCTTCATTGAAGGCACCGTCTTCGAACTCCAGGACGTGCGCCTGCTTCCCATGGCCGGCCAGGGGTACGAGCATGGTGCCACCGGAGAGCACAACGGGCATCCCGCGGCCGCCGAACGGCACGCGCGCCGACGTGCGCACCGGCTCGAACCGCCCGACCCACTGCTTGCCGTCCAGTTTCGCCCAAGCGGCCCAAGCGCGCGTGAAACGCAGGTCGTCGTCGCGGTAGAGCGCCTCGAAGAACTCGCGATACGTCGACGCACCGTCCAAGTGCCCTCGAAACTCGGGCCGTACCCCGCCCCCAAGGGAAACGAGCGAGAGCACGCGGGCGCATCCCCGGCGCTGCCGCTCGCCCAAACCGTCGATCTGCTCTTTCAATTCCCCGTACTCCATAGCCTGCCCCTTTCCCCCGAATACGCGCAGCGCGCCCCTAGGCGGCGTGCGTCTCGCGCACCAGTATAGCGCCCGAGCGCGCGTGCGGCAGCCCTTCCGAAGAAGAACCCCCTCCGACCGGCAGGTCGAAGGGGGTTCGGCAAGCCCGTTCCCGGGCCGCGGCAAGCGGACGGCCTACCCTCGGGCCTAAGGGGCCGGGCGGTTCGGACCTCAGCGCATCGGCGGCTGCTGGTACGGCGGCTGTCCGCCCCCGCCGGGCCCGCCCGCAGCGCCTGCCAGCTCGAACGGCATCGGATCGTCCTGCCCGCGCCACGCCGGCACGTTGAACTGCTGCGTCCAGTAGCCCAGCGCCCGCGCGATCATCGCCGTGAAGAACACGGCCACCACCATGGACGCGAATCCCGCCAGCAGCGAGAGCACGATCGCCACGCCGCCAACCCCGAACACCATGCCGACGATAGCCGCATCGAAACGGCTGGAGTTGATGTTCAGGTTGCCGCCCGTGACCGCGAATCCTATGGCCACGCACAGGAATACCACCACCACGATGAGGATGGTCACCACCACGGTCGTCGCAATGGCCATCAGCACGGCCATGCCCAGGATGCGCAGCATCCCGACGAAGTCATGGCGCAGCATGCTCCAGATCTTGCCGAACTGGAATCCGGCCGAAAGCCGGCCGTAGATGCTCATGCGCATGGAGCCCACCCAGGTGAAGAACGCCGTGAACAGGTACGCCGCAATGGACAGGGCGAAGAACACCATGCCGACAAGGCCCGAGGCAAGGCCCAGCGGGAACGACAGGAACCCGGAATGATAGCCCCAGCCCGACCATATCCCGAAGGAGCCTCCGGTCAGGATAGACCCCACCAATTCCACCGCCCAGGGAATGAGCGAGCACACGAAGCTTATTACGAGCACGAAGAACCCGCGGCTGTAAAGCCGCCCGTCCTCGTTGCCGAACACATGGGCGGGCAGCGGCGCATGCACGCCCCACGCGATGTCGCGCGCCCAGCCGTACAGGTAGCCCGCCACCACGATCCACCCGAAGATGGGAACAAGGCTCACCAGGCCCAGCACCAGCAGCTTGCCGAACCAGCCGGGCGAATTCTTTATATCATGCCAAGCGGCATTGAAGTAACCGGCCTGCATAGCGCCCCTCCTATCCTCATCAGCTGCGCTAACGCGCAGTCTGTCAGTTAGCGCGTTCTACTATATACGCGCGCGCCCTAAGCGCGTGCGAACCGTTGCCATTCCGTCAGTAAGGCGAAACCATCTTAAGCGCGACAACCCGCCGCACGTAACGCGCATCCCGCCAGACAGTAAGAGACCCCCAGGTCTGGGGGTCTCTCTTCAAGCAGTCTCGATGGCCGTCAGGCCGCCGGAACCAATTTACTTGAGGGTGACGGCCGCGCCGGCTTCCTCGAGCTTGGCCTTGATCTCCTCGGCCTTGTCCTTGGCAACGCCCTCCTGGATCGGCTTCGGGGCGCCCTCGACCAGCTCCTTGGCCTCCTTCAGGCCCAGGCTCGTGATCTCGCGGACAACCTTGATGACGGCGATCTTGTTGTCGCCGAAGCCCTCGAGCACGACGTCGAAGTCGGTCTTCTCCTCGGCAGCAGCGCCACCCTCGGCAGGAGCGGCAGCAGCCACGGCCACGGGGGCGGCGGCGGAAACGCCAAACGTCTCCTCGATGTCCTTCACCAGTTCAGAAGCCTCGAGCAGGGACATCTCCTTGAGGGCCTCGATGATCTCTTCACGCGTAACAGCCATGTTCGTTTCCTTTCAAAGCGGCCGGGTCCTTCCCGACCGGTGTGTTTTGCCTATCGTCAGGCAGCGCTCGCCGCGCCGCCTACGCTGCGGTTAAGCAGCTTCCTTCTGGTCGGCCACGGCCTTCGTGACCTGCGCCAGACCACTCGGCACGCCGTTGAGCGCCACGGCAAGGCCGCGGGCAACACCGGAGATAGCGCCGGCGATCTGAGCCAGGAGCTCTTCGCGGGACGGGAGAGAAGCGATAGCCTCCACCTGAGCGGCGGAAACCTGCTCGCCTTCCATCAAACCACCCTTGATCTCCAGGTTCTGGTTCGTCTTCGCGAACGTCTTCACGGCCTTGGCGGCAGCAGCCACATCGGCACCGGCGAACACGAACGCGCTCGGACCCTCCAGGATATCGTCGAGCGTGGGCAGGCCGGCCTCGTCCAGGGCGATGTGCATCAGGGTGTTCTTGTACACCTTCATGCTGGCGCCGGATTCGCGGATAGCCACGCGCAACGCCTGGATGTCCTTCACCGTCAGGCCGCAGTAGTCCACGACCCACACAGCGGAAACGCCGTCGAGATCCTCCTTGATCTTGGCAAGCGTCTCTTGGTTCTTCACGTTGGGCATGTAGTACACCTCCTTTTCCTCAAACTCGGGTTCCGCTCCCTCGTCTGGGATCGTCGCCTAAGAAAAAGGAACGACCCCCGCCGTCTCATGACAGCAGGGGTCGTCTAAGCGCGAAACTTATACAACCACCTCGGCGGGCCGCATCCCTGCGATTAAACCTCTCGGTGCCAGCTGTCTTGGGCAGCGGAACTAGCTATACGTCGTACTCCCGAAGAAGTAACCGTTATATTTTGCCACCATTCCGCCATTTGTCAACCCAAAACACGGAAAAGCCCGCCCTCCGCCCTCTGGCGCGCTCCCCGGGCTCCGTGCTCCCCGGGCCATCGATTGCCTTCTCGCCCGAAAACCACGGGAACCCCCGATCGCGGGGGTTCCCGAGCAAGCATTCTGCCGTCGAAGCGCTACGCCGCGTCGCCCTTCGCGTCCGCGGTGGCGTCGGCCTCCTTCTCCGCCTCCTTCGCGGCGTCGGCCCCGTTACCGGCCTTCGCGCCGTCGGCGCTGACAATCTCCTCCACGGGGTTCGTCGGCTCCGCCTCCACGTACGTGAACGTGATGGCGTCGCCCTCCTTGTATCCCACGATCTCTATCAACCCGGGAAGCGCGAAGTCGTAGATGGCGCTGCCGTCGTCCAGCTTCACGTAGAAGTGCGAGTTGCCTTCCACCACCGCCTGGGCGATGTGTGCGATCGTACCCTGCTTCTCAACCGCGCCCGTGTCCACGCCGGACTCGGCCAGAACGCCGTTCGTGGCGAGCAGGGCCTGGTAGGCCTTCTGGCACTCGGCCACCGTGTTGCCCACGGCCACGTTCTGGTAGCGCTGGATGTCCAGCATGGCGAACTGCTTGACGAGCCCCGCGTTGTCCTTCAGCGCCATGAAGTACGTCGGCTGGCCCGATACGTTGATGAGCAGCGGGAACGTGGCCTGGTAGCGCAAGTTCTGCACCTGGCCCTCGGCCGACTGCATGGCCGATTCCTCGGTGGCGCCGGCCACCGGGTAGAAGTGCGACTCGGCCGTGCGCTGGTTGATCAGCACGAAGCCCACGATGGAGTTGTCAGCCGTGGCCGAGGTCACGCCCGTGTACACCCACACGTCATCGTCCTTGGCAATGTAGTTGTACCCCAGGTTGCCGTCGGTGCCCGGCGTGGTCTGCACCACGTTCTTCTGCCCGAACACGGAGTTCAGCCAGCCGTCCTTGTACTTGCCGGACCAGTTGTACTGCTCGAGCAGCAGGTCGGTCGGGTAGGCATGGTCAACCCACTGCGGCACGTCCTCGATGGCCAGGTCCTGCGTCTCGCCCGTCGTGGCGTCCACCATGACCACGCGCTGGATGGTCGTTCCGCCGAACAGGCCGATGGTGCGCGACTGCACCGGGCAGATCCACCAGGGATGCCCCTCGTCGTCGATCTCGAACGACTTCTGGTCAAACATATAGAAGGGGTAGCTCAGCTGCACGTGGCGGTCGATGTTGCGCACGAGCGGCTCGGACTCGGAGTAATGGATGGGGTTGTCCTCAAGGCGCACGATCTCCGCATCCTGCGTCGTCATGTTCACCAGCGCGTAGGCGGGGATGCCGGCCTCGCGGTTCGTGAACCACTTGAACAGGTCCGCATACCCCAGCGGGCTCACGCGCACCGGCGAGCTCTGGTAGTTGATCTGGCTGTACAGCGGCGATATCTCGAACTGGCTCACGTACTCGGGGATGGAGCCCATCTCGCGGTTGCCCAGCAGCACGGCCGAATCGCGGTCGATAACGGGGATCTCCGAGTAGTTCACCTCCTTGATGTCCTGCGCGAAGTTGTCCTCCGTCGTCTGCAGCACCGTGGCGTACTTCTCGGCGTTGCCGGGGAAGATGGAGAGCGACATCACGGCGCCCAAGACGCCCAGCACGGCCACGGCCACCGGCACGTAGCTCGCGAACTTGAACGCCTTCGCCTTGCCCGGGTTCGCCTCGACCTTCGCGGTGCCCTCCTTGTAGCTGTGCGAACGGCTCCAGAACACCAGGAACAGCGGCAGCAGGATGAACACGGCCACGAACATCCAGGTGTCCGTCGAATGGATGTTGATGGGCGGGTGGAACCACCAGTAGGCGGCCAGGCCTACCAGCACGATAACGATGGCGGCGATGATAAGGGCCTTCTTGCCCCACGCGGCCATACGGTCCGCGAACGGGACCTCAACGTGAACGTGCGGCGGCTGCGAGCCTCCGCCGCCTCCCCTGCCGGCGCGACCCGCACCGTCCGAAGGGGCCTCCGCGTCGGCGTCGAAGCGCCCGTCCACGTTGATCCCCGATTGCCTGAGCGCTTCAAGCAGCGCATCGATTCCGGATGTCTGTTTCACGGCATCCCTTTCCGTATCCCTCGATTGCTAGAATTAACACTCCATTATACGGCAAAGCGCCCGCTTGCTCATCGCAACCGGGCGCCACCGTTACCTCGTCTTTACAATAGGCTTCTCAGCACGTAGGGCAGGATGCCGCCGTTCTCGTAGTAGCGCCCTTCCGTGGGCGTGTCCACGCGCACGGTCGCCTTGAACGTCGCCGTCGAGCCGTCCGCCCGCTCGGCCGTCACCTCCACCTCGCGCGGCACGGGCAGCCCCGCCGAGAAGTCGATCGGCGCCACCGTGTAGCGCTCCGAGCCGTCGAGCCCTAGGCTCTCGGCGCTCTCGCCTTCCGCGAACTGCAGCGGCAGGATGCCCATGCCGATGAGGTTCGACCGGTGAATGCGCTCGAAGCTCTCGGCGAACGCCGTGCGGATGCCCAGGAGCGCCGGGCCCTTCGCCGCCCAGTCGCGCGACGACCCGCTGCCGTACATCTTGCCAGCCACCACCACGAGCGGCACGCCCGCAGCCTCGTAGTCCATGGCCGCATCGAACAGCGGCCGCACCTCGTCTGCCAGGAAGTCGCGCGTCCAGCCGCCCTTCTTCCCCTCGGCCAGCAGGTTCTGCAGCTTCACGTTCGCAAACGTGCCGCGCATCATCACCTCGTGGTTGCCGCGCCGTGCGCCGTACGTGTTGAAGTCGGCCGGCGCCACGCCACGCTCCTCCAAGTAGCGCGCCGCCGGGGAGTCGGCCGCGATGGAGCCCGCGGGGGAGATGTGGTCGGTGGTGATGAAGTCGCCGAGCCGCGCCAACGCGCGGGCGCCCACGATGGGCTCGGGAGCCGAAGGCTCGCGCCGCATGCCGTCGAAGTACGGCGCGCGCCGCACGTAGGTTGACGCGTCATCCCAGGCGAACGTGCCCGCGGGCTCGCTGCCGAGCGCCTGCCAGGCCGCATCGCCGTCGTAGAGCCCGCGGGTGCCGTCCTCGTACAACGCCCGGTTCACCTGCGCGTCGACCAGCGCGTCGATCTCCTCGTCGCTCGGCCAGATGTCGGCCAGGCGCACCGGCGTGCCGTCCTCGCGGCACCCCAGCGCGTCGTGCGCCAAGTCCACGTCCATCGTGCCCGCCAACGCGTAGGCGATCACCATGGCCGGGGCGACCAGGTAGTTCTGCGACACGTCGGGCGAGATGCGCCCTTCGAAGTTGCGGTTGCCGGAAAGCACGCTCGCCAGCTCGATGTCGCTGGCCACGTCATGCAGCGCCGGCAGAATGGGTCCCGAGTTGCCGATGCAGCTCATGCATCCGAACCCGCAGGTGTAGAAGCCCAGCGCCCGCAGGCCCTCCATGAGCCCGGCGCGCTCGAGCAGAAGCTCGGTGGCCTTGCTGCCCGGGGCGAGGACCGTCTTCACCCACGGCTTGGGCGCAAGACCCGCCTCGGCGGCCTTCTTGGCCACCAGGCCGCACGCCAGCATCATGCGCGGATCGGTGGCCGTCGTGCAGCTGGTCACGGCCGCGATGGCAAGCGCGCCGTGGCCGAGCGCATGGGCCTCGCCCCCCAGCTCCACCTCCACGGTTTTGCCGCGGTCGAGCCCGCGCTCATCGCACACGGCGCGGAAGCGCTCCTGCACGCCTTCCAGCGGAATGCGGTCGTGCGGGCGCGACGGACCGGCGAGCGAGCGGCCCACGGAGCCCAGGTCGAGCTCGATCACCTCGGCGTACGTGCGCGCCGGGGCGTCCGGGTCGTGCCAGTTGCCTTGCGCCTTCGCATACGCCTCCACGAGCGCCACCTGCTCCTCGGTGCGACCGGTCAAGCGCAGGTACTCGAGCGTCGCGTCGTCCACGGGGAACAGCGTGCAGGTGCTGCCGTACTCCGGCGTCATGTTCGAAATGCACGTGCGCTGCGTGACGTTCAGGCTGGCGAGGCCCGGCCCGAAGCACTCAACAAACGAGCCCACCACGCCCTTCTCGCGTAGCATCTGGGCGAACGTCAGCGCCACGTCCATGGCCGCCACGCCCTCGGCGAGCTCGCCCGTCAGGCGCACGCCCACCACCTTGGGCACGAGCGTCGTGATGGGCTGGCCGAGCGCCGCAGCCTCGGCCTCGATGCCGCCCACGCCCCAGCCGAGCACGCCGATGCCGTTCGCCGTGGGCGTGTGGCTATCGGTTCCCACAAGCGTGTCGAAGTACGCCACTGGGCGCTCGCCATCTGTCCGCGCCACTCCCGCATCATCCGACGTCATGACCACGTGCGCGAACTGCTCGATGTTCAGCTGATGGCAGATGCCCGCCCCCGGTGGCACGATACGCACGTTGTCGAAGCTCTGCTGCGACCATTTCAGGAAGTCGTAGCGCTCCTTGTTGCGCGCGAACTCCAGCTCCATGTTCTGCGCGAGCGCGCCGGCGCAGCCAGCCGCGTCCGCGATGACCGAGTGGTCGATCACCAAATCGCAGGGGATCTGCGGGTTGATCTTCGCCGGATCGCCGCCCAGCTCGGCGCACGCCTCGCGCATGACTGCGAAGTCCACGAACACCGGCACGCCCGTGAAGTCCTGGAACAGCACACGCGCCGGCGAGAACTCCACCTCGCTGCCCACCTCGCCCGCGTTGCCTGCCGCCACGATGCGCCCGGCCAGCTCCTCGGCCGCCTCCGGGCTCTCGGCGTTGCGCAGCACGTTCTCCAGCAGCACCGTCAGCGCGTAGGGAAGCGTCTCCGAACCCGGAACGCCCGCCACCGGATAGTAGGTGTAGGTTGTGCCGCCCACTTCGAGCGTGTCGGCAAAACGGCTGGCCTCGTCAGTCATGCATGACTCCAATCCGCCGCCCCAGGGCGGCCCTCGCGCGCGAGGGCCGGCTCCCGCCCGTCCCGTCGCGCCTCCCTCTCGTACTCGCTCGCCGAAGACGGCGTTATTTGCCTTCTGCGCCCTGCGCTCGTCACGCGTCGCATGGCACCGACAATCTCCACGTCACCGCCCGGATGGGTGGCGCAGTATACCGCGCCCCCGCTTTCCCGATGCCGTCCTCGCAGGGGCAACAGGGAAGACGCGAAAAGCGGCGGATTGAGAACCGCCAGAAAATAAGGGGAGGTGAAGGCTAGTCGGCCTGCACGTTCTCGACGATCTGCTGGGCACGGCGCTTGAGCGCCCCCTTGCCGTTCTCCGCGTCGAACTTCATGCGATCCCGCAGCTCTTCCTTCACCCGCAAAGCAAGCTTGCCGGCCGAGAAGTCGACAACCGCCACGAGCATATCCTGGAACTCCAAGTCGCCATGCCAGCATTGGATGGCCTCGTCGATAAGCGGCCAGACTTTCTCGGAACGGTTCTCCGTCGTGGCACCCAGCTTGCACAGGAAGCGCATCGCCGCAAGGCGCACCGGGCCGCTCTCTTCGTCGAACAGCGCAGCCTCGGCACCCGGCACGGCCTTGTCGCACGTGCGCGAGTCGTAATCCACCAGTGCGGTAAGGATATCAAGGCATTCCCAGCGCGTTTGCGCTTCCGGACGGTTGAGCGCATCGACGAACGCCGACCCCTGGGGAACGAGCATTTCAGGCGCTTCTTTGGCGACGATGGCGAGAGCCGATGCGGCGTTCTGACGGGCGCGTCGCGATCCTCCCGACAGAGCCTCCGTCAATTCGCCGAGCTTGGCCTCGTCGCGTATCGCGGATGCGGCCACCTTCGCTGCCTCTTGCGCCTTATCGCTCACCAGACGTTCCTCCATCCTCGTTATCAAAAGCACGCAAATACCATGCTTAGCGTTTCATTATACCCTCGCCCCGGCGAGCCCCGCCTCCCCCGCGCAGAATAAACACGACCCCCGGAACGCGCACAAGGCCGAAGTACAAGGCCGCCCTCCCCCAGGCCCCCCCACACGCAGCAGGCCCCCGGGCCGACATGGTCCGGGGGCCTGCGATGTAAAGGAAGCATCCTCCGCGAGCGCGACGCCCTATCCTCCCACAGCCTGGCGCTGCAGTACTTTCGGCGATGGC
>NZ_PPTS01000011.1:0-77055 GCF_003340385.1 Gordonibacter pamelaeae
TCTTCGAGGGGCTCCTGCTCGAGGCGGGCGTGGACGGGAAGACCGCCTCGCGGGAGGCCTGCCGCATGGAGCACTGCCTGTCGGAGGGCTCCTTCGAGAAGCTCGCCGCCCTGCTGGGCGAGAGCGCCACCTGACCGGACCGCGCTCTTATCAAACGAAAGCGGAACACGCCAACAAAGCGGTAAGTCTTCTTTTGCCATGATGCGTTCGCGCCGTTCAACACGCAGGTACCATGGCAATTCGAAACAAAACATAATCTCAGCCATCGCTGTTCGCACGGCAGCACTGGCGCTCCTGCTCGCGCTGAGCCCGACCACGCCCGCCCGCAGGCTCGAGAGAGCATCACTCTAACCGCCCGTCGAGAAAACTCCCACGTACCTGCTTCGGGGACGCTTTGTACCAAATCGGGACATTTCCCCCACGCTGCGTGGATGAGTTGGTACGTTTGGCGGAGATTCGCGATGTCGAACCCGATCGACGCACAGGCGAAGGCACGGATTGCACGAGGCAGGAGACGGATGAACCATGCCGATCTCATAGTGGCGAGAATCGAGCGCGCGCGGCAGGACCGCGGCATAAGCGTCGCCGAGCTCGCCCGCCGCATGGGAGTCGACCGCAAGCGCCTCTGGTACGTCCTCAACGGCCAGCGATCGATGCGCGTCGACGAGTTCGTCCGGCTCTGCGCCGTTCTCAACATGGGCCTGGGATGCTTCCTGACCAAGGAGATGGCGACCGAGCTTGCCGAGGCGAGAAAAAGGACCGTCGAGGAATACGGGACGGGCGAGCCGCTCGCCCCGTTGTGGTTCCAGTGAAACGAGGGGAGCAAGTGCGCAGAGCATTCCGCATAGCGAACGTTCAGACGCCCGCCGCGCGCCGCGCGGCGGCTCCCCTCCCCACGCCCGCGTTCGAGACCCCCGTAAACGGCCCATGCCCATCCCCATCCCTGCCAGCTAAGCGCGCGCCGCGGGCGCGCCGTTCGATGCAGGGGTAGCAGCGGAGAGGACCGTCCTTTCCGCCGTCGCGGGAAGGACCGGGCATGGCAAGCGACTACGGCAACGACGCCGGCGAGAAGATGATCGAGGACTTCATGCGCTTCGGAGAGCGTATGGGGGAAAGGGCGATGTACCGCCGGGCGGAGCAGATCCGCCGCGCGTTCGAGAACGCGACGGGCGCCGCGCGGGAGGCCGCCGAGGGAAACGGGACAGCCGAGCATCCCGCCGAATGGGCGAAGCTCGACATGGCCGAGTTCCAGGGGATCGAGGACTATGCCGGCATCAAGGAGACCATCGAGGAGAAGCTCAGGACCCACGGCGTCGACTCGGCGTGGTTCGCCGAGCCCGCCACGGGCTGCGAGCACCTCCTGTTCCGAATCGCGGACGCCAAGGAGGTATGGCTCTCGTTCGACGAGCTCTCGCGCGAGACCGACGCGGCATGCGAGCGCGCGGCGGCCAACCTCGCCAAGAGGGACGCCCGGGAGACGGCCGAGGCGCGGGACGAGCGGCCGCTCGGGGTGCGCGCCGAGCAGGCCCGCGCGGCGTCGTCGGCCCTCGAGGCAGAGGGCGCCACCACGCGCGCGGCAACGCGGGGACCCCGCATGCAGGAGGTGCGGGCGAGATGACGGCCGCACGGGTCGCGGCGGCAGCCCTGGCCTCCATCGCCGCCTTCCTCCTCGGGAACTCGTACGCCGCATGCCTGCTCTCGCTTCCGGGCAACCCCGCGTCCAACCTCACGGAAGCGGCCAAGCTCCTTCCTTCCTTTCTGCTAGGCCACGGCCCCCTCTCGCTCGAGGCTGCCGCGCTCGCGACGGGGCTCGTGGCCGCCTGCGCCGTGTGGTGCGCCTGGGCATGGTCGCTCACGCACGGAAGCCCGGAGCGACAGGGCGAGGAGCACGGCAGCGCCCGCTGGGGCACCGCCCGCGAGGGCAGGCGATTCATGAATCTCGAGGACCCCGACAGAAACATCGTCCTCACGAAGCACTTCGGGATGGCGATGGACCGGCCCGACCACGACCGGCGCTACGAGCGCAACCGGAACGTGCTCGTGGTGGGCGGCTCCGGCTCCGGGAAGACGAGAGGGTTCTTCGAGCCCAACATCATGCAGCTGAACTCGAACTACCTCGTGACCGACCCGAAGGGCGAGACGCTGCCCCGGATGGGGCACATGCTCGAAGCTGCGGGATACAGGATACTGGCGTTCAATACGGTCGACTTCTCCAAGTCCCTCCACTACAACCCCCTGGCGTACGTCCGCGACGAAGCGGACATCCTCGAGTTCGTGTCCTGCCTCATAGAGAACACGACCGGAGACCGCGAGCACGCGGGAGACCCCTTCTGGGAGAACGCCGAGAGGCTCCTCTACGTGGCGCTCATCGGGTACCTGGTGTACCGCTGCCCGCCCGAAGACCGCTCGCTGTCGGGGGTGGTCACCCTGCTCTCCCTCGCGAAGGCGAAGGAATCGGACGAGTCGTACCGCAGCCCGCTCGACTTGCTTTTCGAGGAGGTGGAGACCGGGATGCGCTGCGTCGCGGCGGTCGGAGGGAGCGGCCAGGGTTTCGACCCGACGAGGAGGGCCTCCTACGACCCGGCAGGCTCCTGCCGGTGGGTCAAGGTCGCCGAGCCCGTCCCCGTCGACTCGGACTTCGCCCTCCTCCACTACAAGATGTTCAAGGACGCGGCGGGAAAGACCCTGAAGTCGATACTGGTCTCCTGCAACACGCGCATGGAGCCTTTCGCCATACCCCAGGTGCGCGAGCTCGTCAGCCGCGACGAGATGGAGCTCGACCGGCTCGGCGACGCCGAGGGGAGACGCGCGGTGTTCGCCGTCATGTCCGACACCTCCTCCCTCTACTCGTTCCTGTTCTCGATCATGCTCTGGCAGACGATGAGCATCCTCTGCAAGCGCGCCCTCGTCGAGTACGGGGGCGCGCTTCCCGTACCGGTGACGCTGCTCATGGACGAGTTCGCCAACATCGGGCGGCTGCCCGACGTCGAGCGGATGGTAGCGGTCGTGCGCAGCCGCAACATCTCGATGGCGTTCGGACTCCAGTCGCTCTCCCAACTCAAAGCTGCCTACAAGGACAACGCAGCGACGATCGTCGACTGCTGCGACACCCTGCTGTTCCTCGGCGGGAAGTCGAACGAGACGGCAAAGGAGATCTCCGAGTCGGTGGGAAAGGAGACCGTGTCGACCGTCACCTGGAACGAGAGCCGCGGCCAGTCCGCCTCGTCGACCCGAAATTGGAACATCCTCGAGCGAGACCTCGTGCAGCCCTCCGAGGTGGCGAGGCTGCCCCGCGACGAGGCGATCGTCCTCATCGCAGGGGCGAACCCGCTGAAGGATCGCAAGTTCGACATCGAGGATCACCGGAGGTGGAGCGAAGTGTACCCAGGGCACCCCGGGGCGTCGCACCACCTGCCCTTCGACTACTCGGAATACATGGAAAGGAGAGATGTCTGATGCTGGCGAACATCATCAACCTGGTCTCGGGATGCGTGACCTTCCTCGGAGGGTTCCTCGTCGTATGGGGCGCCGTCTCGCTCGGCCTCGCCATCCGCGAGCAGCAGGGCGGCGCATCCATAGCGAGCGCAATATCGACCATCGCCGGCGGCGCGATCATCATCGCCGCCGCCGTCTACTTCGGCATGCTCGACACGAGCTGGCTTCCCGCGTAGGGGCGACCCGATGCTGAGCGTGGCGGTCCACAAGGACATCGGGGAGTACACGGAGAAGGTCGTCGGCAAGCTCTCGGCGAGAACGCTCGCGTGCACCGCCGGGGGGCTCGCGTCCTCCGTGGCGACGGCGGCGGCGCTCAACCTGGCGCTGGGGGTGCCGGTGGACGCAGCGACGCTGCCCGTCATGGCGGCATCGATGCCGTTCTGGCTCATGGGCTTCTGGCGCCCGAAGGGACTCACGGCGGAGAGGTACCTGGCGATGCTTGCGCGCCATGCGCTGTCCGACGGCGTGCTCGTGTACTCGACGGGAAGCAGGCCCTGGGATGCGGCCGGGGGAATCGCGTGCCGGCGGGTGGACCGCAGAGCGCGCAGGAAGAGCAGGAGGAAGGGGGCCGAGAAGCGTGGCCGGAAAGAGTAGTGGGCAAAAAGGCGCCGCCAGGGGAAAGTCCCTCGAGCGCCGCATCGCCGAGCAGGAGCGCGAGCTCACGGGACGGATGGCGGAGAAAAGGAGAATGCGCCGCGCGGCTCGGGACGTCTACTCCGCCATAGGCTAAGACTTGATGTACCCCGACGGAATCGCGCAGGTCGAGGAAGGGCTTTTCAGCCAGACGATGGCGTTCGAGGACATCAGCTACCAGTCCGCCCGTGAGGAAAGCCAGCGCGCCATCTTCTCCGGATGGTGCCAGCTGTTCGACTATTTCGGTGCCGACAGCTGCGTGCAGCTCACCGTGGTCAACCGCCCCATTCCCGCCGAGGAGATCGGGACGAAAAGGTTCTTCCCGACCGACGACCCGCAGACTGCGGCGTACGCGGAGGAGTACAACCGGATACTCAACGACAAGATGAGGGAAGGCGTGTCCAACCTAGTCAGGGAGCGCTATCTTACCTTCGCCGTGGGCGCGCCTTCTGTCGACGCGGCGGTCCCGAGGCTCGCCCGAATGCGTGGGGACGCCGAGCAGACCCTCGCTAAGATGAGAAGCTCCTCCCGAACCCTCTCGGGGGCCGAGCGCATCGGCGTCCTGAACGGGCTGCTGCGCCCCGGGAAGCCGAACCTGTTCTCCTGGGACGCGGTCGGCGCGAGAGGAGGGCTCACGACGAAGGATTTCGTGTGTCCTTCCTCCCTCGACTTCAAGCCCGAAGGCAGCGCCTCCTGCTTCAAGTCCGGCGATACGTGGTGCCAGGTTCTCGTGCTCGGCAGGTTCGGCAGCGAGCTGTCGGACCGCTGCCTCGCCGACATCATCGACCTGTCGGTCCCCCTCGCAATCACCCTCCATGTCCAGGCCATGGACAAATCGAAGGCGGTCGCCTTCGTGAAGAAGCGGATCGCATGGATGGACAAGGAAATCATCGACGAGCAGATGGGGGCGGTCAAGAAGGGGTACGACTTCCAGATACTGCCCTCCGAGCTCAAATACTCGAAGGAAGAGGCGGAGGACCTGCTCGACCATCTCCAGAACAAGAACCAGAGACTCTACGTCTACACGGGGCTCGTGTACACGTACGCGCCGACGAGGGAGGGACTCGACGAGCAGGTGATGCAGATCGTGTCGACGGCGCGGCGCAACTCGATCGAGGCGGACACCCTCGACTACCGCCAGCGCGAGGGCTTGAACTCCATACTCCCCCTCGGGCACAACCACGTCGAAGTGTCTCGGATGATGACCACCGCGCAGGTGGCTATACAGATGCCCTTCGCGACGCAGGAGCTCTCGCACGAGGGAGGAGGCTACTACGGGCAGAACAAGCAATCTTCGAACCTCGTCCTATGCAACCGGAAGAGGCTTGCGAGCCCCATGGGCTTCGTCGCCGGCAAGCCCGGATCGGGAAAGTCGTTCTCCGTCAAGCGAGAGATAGAGAACACCATCCTCGCGTACCCCGAGGACGAGATTATCGTCCTCGACCCCGCTGGAGAGTACTCTCCCGTGGTCGAGGCGAACGGCGGGGAGTGCATGCGGTTCGCCCCTGACGCGGACACCCATCTCAACCCGTTCGACCTCTCCGACGTCGCACACCAGTCGCGTTCCGCCCAGATGGCCTTCAAGATAGACGCCTTCCTGGCGTTGTCCAGCGCGACCATGGCCGAGGGAGACCAAGGGCTCCCGGAGGCCGACAAGTCCATCATCAGCCGCTGCGTTGAGCGGGCATACCGCGACGCGGACGAGGAGGGGCGCACCCCCCTTCTCGGTGACTTCCACCGCATCCTGAAAGCGCAGCCCGAGCTGGAGGCCCGGGACATAGCCCTGCGCTACGAGCGCTACGTGGAGGGCGCTCTCTCTTTCTTCAACCGCCCTTCGAACGTGACGTTCGACCGGCGCATCACCAATGTCGACTTCAGGGACCTCTCCGAGAACATGCGCGCCTTCGGGATCATCACGGTCCTCGAGTGCGTGCGCAACCGGATGTACCGCAACTTCGATCGCGGCGTCACCACCTGGCTCTACATCGACGAAGTGCAGAGCCTGTTCGGCCACCCCTCGATCATCGCGTACTTCAGCCGCTTCTGGGCCGAAGGTCGCAAGTTCAACCTCATCGCCACGGGCATCACCCAGAACAGCGTCTACATGCTCGACCACGAGGAGGCCCGGAACATGGTCCTCAACTCCGACTTCATCCTCCTTCACAAGCAGTCACCCCTCGACAGGCGCGCCTGGACCGAGCTGCTCGACATGAGCGCCCAGGAGGCGTCCTACATAGACGAGTCGGTCAGGGCTGGTGAGGGGCTGCTCATCGCGGGCGGCGCGCGCGTCCCCCTGAAGGACAGCTTCCCCAAGGGGTCCCTCTACGACCTGTTCAACACGAAGCCCGACGAGGTGGCGGCGCGCAAGCGCGAGGAGGGCTTCAGAAGGCGCGCCGAGAGCAGGCGGAGGAAAGACGGCGGGGTGAGCGCGACGTGACCAGGGAAACCCGCAGCTCCGAGCCCGCGGCGTCGGGCGGCGCCCCGCCGGACCCTCCCGTCAGGGCCGAAGGGGCCGGCGCCGAAGGAATCGCATCGTCCGGCAGGACCGACGCGGTGAGCGCAGGCCTGGTGTCAAGCGAGGAGAGGTTCGCCGTCCCGGCGCACGGGGGCAAGGCGGCCAGCATGGGCCTCGGGAGGTCACGCCGGCCCGCGTCGCCATCGGCCGCAAGGCGAAAGCGGCGGTCCGAGCGGGCGCCGGTCGAAAACGGGTCGCCGGCGGACGTCCGCGAGGAAGGGGGGCGTCGGCGCGCCCCCGCTCCGACGGCGACCGCGTACCTGAAGAAAGCGATCTCCGCAGCCGCCGAAAGGGAGGCGGAGGACTCCGACGAGCTCGAAGGGGCGCCGGACGCCGTCCGGGCCGGGAAGGGCGCGTGGAGGGTGGCCGGCAAGGCGCGCGCGGCGACCCCCTCCCGCGAAATCGGCGCCGTCCGAAGCGGAGAAGGGGCAAGAGGGAGCCTGGCCGAGGAAGGGCGATCCCTGCGTTGCGGCCGAGCTGTGGAGAAGGCGTCGCGCCGCCGGCCCGGAAGGCCGCGGGCGGCGCTCCAGGCGGTCGGGAGGGAGCCCCGCAGGGCCTTCGCCGCCCGCGCCGCGGCGAAAGGAGGAGGGGGCAAGGCCGCGGCTGCGGCCGCAGCCGCGGCCGGCCCCCTTGCGGGGATCCTGTCCGGCGTGCTGTGCTTCGTTCTCGCAGCGCTGGCCGTCTCCCAGATTGCGAGCGCGGTCTTCGGGTTCTGGAGCGACGCGGCTTCGAAGGCTTCGCTCGAGGGGCTGCCTCCGTACATGACGGTGGAGATGGTGGAGGCCGCGCTCGAGTGCCAGGAGGAGTACGGACATCCGGCGGGCTGCACCCTCGCGCAGATCATCTGCGAGAGCGGGCAGGGCGACGGCCTCTCGGCCCTCGCCGAGCGCGACAAGAACCTCTTCGGCATCAAGTGGTCCTCCTCGTTCCTCGGGTGCCCCAAAGTCGCGGGCAAGAGCTCCTGGGCGACGAGCGAGGAGGTCGGAGGCCAGGTCGTGGGCGTTATGGCCGACTTCACGACGTTCAAGAGCCATCGCGACTGCATCGTGTTCCGCTCGCGCGTCCTCCTGTCCGGCCCCCCCCTATGTCGACAACGCCCTCATCCGGGAGGCCATAGCCTCGTGCGACTCGGACAAGATGGCCGAGGGACTGAAGGATGCGGGGTACGCGACCTCTTCGAGCTACGTCGAGACGCTCAAAGCGGCGATGGACGAATACGACCTCAGGCGCTTCGACGGGATGAGCCTGGAGGATTTCAGGGCGGGCGTCGCCGACGGCGACGCGATCGTCGCCGCGGCGGAAAGCCAGCTGGGGGTGCCGTACGTGTGGGGAGGGTCGATTCCCGGGGTCGGACTCGACTGCTCGGGGCTCACCCAATGGTGCTACGCGCAGGCGGGCATCGACATACCCCGCTACTCCGAGGACCAGGCCGCGTCGGGAAAGCGCGTCCCCCTCTCGGAGGCGGAGCCGGGGGACATCCTATGGCGCCCCGGCCACGTCGCCATCTACGTAGGCGGAGACGAGTACATCCACGAGCCCAGGCCGGGGGACGTGTGCAGGCGGGCGACAGGGATCGCCTACTTCACCTGCGCCGTCCGCTACAGATAGCCAAGAGACAGGAGGACTCCCATGCAGAGGAAGAACAAGGCGATGCTCGCCGCGGCCATCGGCATGGTCGCGATAGTCGTCGCGACGACGGCGGTGCGCTGCTCCATCGCGCATACCGCGGGCCAGGCCGACACCGACCCTCCCGCGGCCTCGGTCGAACAGCCCGCCGAGCAGGAGGGCCCGGAGACGGGGACCGAAGCCGGGGAGGGGCCCGACGAGGCGGCCGCCGTCCTGGAGGAACTGCGGGGCAGCGCGTGGACAGCGGCCGACGGCTCGGGCAAGACGCTCGCCTTCCGCGAGGGATCCTTCGTCGAATCCGACGGGGCCTCCGTCTCGATGACCGCGTTCGAGGTGGAGGGGTCGGGGTCTTCGGGCGCCCAGCGCTGGCTCAACGTCCTGCTGCTGAAGGACGGGGACGCGGCGGGCAGGTCGGCCACGATCGTCCTGGACGAGGACGACGAGGTCTCCTCGGTCGCGTGCGACGGGTTCTCCCTTTCCGGGAGATACGTCCGGACGGCGATGTCCGGCAGGACGGTCGAGGTGACGGGGCTCGCCGAGCCCTACCCGTCATTGGTGGACGGTAGGACCGACGAGCTCGCGGCGGCGATCTCCGAGTGGGCCACAGGGCACGCGCCCACCGCCACGAGCGCCTCCTTCGACGGGGAGGTTTTCGTCGACATCGCCGGCGGGCGCGTCAGCGCCACGTTCCATCTGGACGACGACGCCTCGACGATCGTCACCGCGGTCTACCGGTCCGGCGAGTTCTCCGTCCTCGGTTAGGGGGGGGGCGACGATGAGAGAGACGATCGCGAAGGCCGTCGGGAGCCGCGGGTTCTCGCTCGCGTTCTCCCTCACCGTCCTCGCGTGCGCCGCATCCCTCGCCCTCCCGGCACCTGCGTTCGCGGGGATCGCGGAGGACATCAACGCATGGCTGTGCGGGGTGCTGCGGGACACCTGCAACTGGATATTCGCCGGGCAGACCGACATGCTCAGGTCGATCGGCACGGACGGGGTGCTCGCGGCAGACTTCGCGCAGATGCTCGGGAGCGCGGGCGACGTGACGATGTACGACCTCGTGCGCGGCGTGTGGGAGGCGGCCATCCTGCCCATCGGCTGCGGCATGCTCTCGTTCGTGTTCACCGTCCAGCTCATTAAGGTGTCGCAGCGCATGGACGGCAACGCGAGCATGCCCGGGGTCAAGGAGGTCGTGTTCATGCTCGTCTTCTTCGCAGTGTTCCTGTTCCTGATCCAGAACAGCTTCGACCTCATGCAGGCGGTCTACCAGGTGGTCCAGCTCGCGATAGACCGCGTGACGGGCCTTTTCGGAACCGGATCCGAGCTCGACCTCGAGGCCGTGTCGATCACGACGACGGACGACGACGTCGCGGCGCTGGTCGCCATGCTCGTCGTCGCCCTCGTGAGCTGGCTTGTGGTCATCGTCGCCTACGTGGTGGCGCTCGTCGTCAGCTGGGCGCGCGCCATCCAGATCTACGTGATGGCCGCGTTCAGCCCCATCCCGCTCGCCCTCGTCTCGCTCGACGAGACGAGGCAGATGGGTGTCGGATATCTGAAGAACTTCGCCGCCGTCTGCCTCGCCGGAATCATCATCCTCGTGCTCCTCGTCTCGTTCCCCATCGTATTGGGCGGGCTCAACGCGGCGAGCGTCGGCGCGCCGGTGGTCGACTCCATCGTCGGAGGGCTGTCCTACGCGCTCCAGTACCTTGCGATGTGCGTGCTCCTGATCCTCTCGCTCGTGAAGAGCGGAGCGTGGGCGCGCGACATCCTGGGCGGGTGATTCGGATGGACACCTCGGCGCGCTCCCCCTGAAGACGGCCGGCGGAAACGGCACGGCCGCGAAAGACAGCATCGGAAAGGAGAAGAAATGACTGAGAAGAAGAACGTCTACATCTCACTCCACGAGGCGTTCGTCCGCGAGGGAATCCAGTACACGGACAGAAGGACGGGCGAGCAGAGGTCGTTCAACGTCGTCCGCCTGCCTCCCGACACCGTCATCGACGGCAGGGATGTCGGCGGCTACGAGTTCAGCCCGCTCTACGTGAACCCCTCGAGGTTCCGCGGGGAGCACTGGAGGGACGTGCCGCTCCTCGCGGACCGGGAGGTGCGCCTGAGCAGGTCGGTCCTTGACGCGGAGGGCAGACCGATCGTCGGGGAGGACGGCAAGCGGGAGAAGGAGACCATGGCCGTTATGCCGTCCCAGATAAGGGACGCCCTCTCCGAGGCGAGGAAGCGCTACGCGGAGGAGAACGCACGCGACGGAAGGGGCCTGGCCGAGCGGGCCGCGGAGGCGAAGGGAGCCTCCGAGAGCATGGAGAGGGGCGGCACGCGCCCTTTCGCCTGTGACGCGAGATAGGAGGAGAAGATGGGACAAGCAACCAAGGCGGCGAGGATCCTCCTCGCCCTCCTCCTCGCGATCGGCATGATGGCGCCTGCGGCCGTCCCGCAACGCGCCCATGCGGCGGAGTCGGGAAGCCTGACCGTGGGCAGGATCATCAGCTACGACTCGTATTTCACCAACTGGTTCGAGGTCGACGGGCAGGCCGCATGGTGCGGCAACCCCTCGATGGCGACCCCGGGAGCGGGATCGTATCCCAAGCAAGCCCTCTCTGCGGCGAGCGGGCGCACCGCCGAGCTCGCCGCCGACATGTGGTTCTCGTACGGATCGCCCGGGTTCGATGCGTCCCTCTGGCCTGGCAGCTGGGTCGACGGGAGCGCCATGACCCCCGACCGGTACACTGCGCTCGCGCACATCCTCATGGCTGACACCTATTCGAGCGACGGCAACTACGCGATGTTCGGCTGCTCCGAGGCGTTCCGGGACTGGGTCGCCTGGAACGTCCTGGGCTTCGACGACTCCGGCGCCGTCTCCAACGAGGGCGCGACGGGCAGGCTCATCGCCTCCCGGACGGGCGAGGTTCCCTCGTCCTTCGAGCCCTTCATGCTCTACACGGGCGCGTCAACCCAGGTGATCCTCTCGTTCACGTACAGCACGACGGTCAAGGTCGCCAAGGCGGCCTCGGAGTCATGGGCGCAGCAAGACCCCGACTACTCGCTCGCCGGCGCGGTCTACGGCATCTACCGATCCGCGGCCGACGCCGAGGCGGACTCCGACCGCGTGGCTACGATCACGACCGGCGCCGACGGCTCCGGCGAGTCGGAGAGCCTGGGCGCGACAAGGGACACGTTCTACGCCAAGGAAGTGAGCCCCTCCCCCGGATATGCCCTCGACCCTGAGGTGCGCGAGATCTCCCCCGACAACGACTACACCTTCTCGTCGGAAGAGCCGCCCATCACCGCGCGCATAGTGCTGAAGAAGGTCGACGCCGAGACCGGCGCGCCCGCAGCCCAGGGCGACGCCACCCTCGACGGGGCGGTCTACCAGGCCTCTTTCGAGCGGGGCGGCGAGACGGAGACCGTCGAAGGGACGACCGCCGGCGGCTCCATCGTGTTCGACGACCTGCCCCTCGGGGAGGTGGAAATCAGGGAGGTGTCCCCCTCCGACGGATACCTGCCCGACCGGAAGGTCCACCGCATCGAGGTGACCGCCGAGATGGCCCAGGCGGGCGACGCGGTCATCGAGGTGTCGCCCGAAGGCGAGTTCGGCGAGCTCGTGCAGCGCGGAGGCCTCATCATCGGCAAGGGCGACGCCGAGCGCTATGAGCACGAGGACGGCACGTTCTGGAACTACGCCCAGGGCGACGCCACGTTCGAAGGCGCCGAGTTCACGCTTTACAACCGCTCCGACGCCGCCGTCTGGTACGACGGGAACGGGGACGGAGAGCTGCAGGACGGCGAGATGGTCGACCCCGACGGGGTCGTCGCGGTCCTCTCGACCGAGTACAACGCCTCCCTCGACGCCTGGACCGCCAGCACCGGCGTGCGCGCGCTGCCCTACGGCACCTACGAGGTCGTCGAGACGAAAGCGCCCGAAGGCTACACGGGCGAGGGGATAGTGAGCCACGTGGTCGAGATCCGCGAGGACGGGCAGTTCGACCAGCTCGTGGAGGCCGACGGCATCCTCAACGAGGTCGTCCGCGGCGGCGTCCAGGTGCAGAAGAACGACCTCGAGCTCGGGGAGAGCGAGGCCCTCGGCGGCGCCGACCACTCGAACCTGGCCGACGACGGATACCTCGGAACCTCTCTCGAGGGGATCGGGTTCACCATCACCAACGTGTCCGATCATGGCGTCATGGTCGGCGGGACCTACTACCCCACGGGCAGCGTCGTCGCCGTCATCGAGACGGCGTGGAACTCCGAAGCCCAGGCCTACACCGCGCAGACCGCGTCCGACGCGCTGCCCTACGGCACCTACACCGTCGCCGAGACGGCGACCAACGAGAGCTACCTGCTCACCGACGGCGAGCCCCGCACGTTCGAGGTCCGCGGCGACGGCATCGTGGTGACCTCGGACGTGGACGGCGGAGCGCTGTTGTGGAGCGACCAGGTGGTGCGCCACGACATGCATCTCCAGAAGAAGGGAACCGTCCACGGAGAAAAGCTCGGGCTCGTCCCGTTCCTCATCACCAACGTCACCACCGGCGAGGCCCACGTCGCCGTCACCGACAGGAACGGCATGCTGTCCACGTCTTCGGAATGGCACAGCCGCGAGGGGTCGGCGAACGCGAACGACGCCCTGATTTACGAGGACTACATCGACTCGGAGGACATCGTCGAGGGCTCCGGCATCTGGTTCGGAACGGGCGAGCACGGCTCGCAGGCCGCGCCCGACGACTCCCTCGGCGCGCTTCCCTACGGCGAGTACACGATCGAGGAGATGCGCTGCGAGGCGAACGAGGGCTACGCCCTCTGGTCCGACACGTTCAACGTGAACCGGGACACCACCGAGACCCCGATGGACATAGACCTGGGGACCGTAGACGACGTCCCCGAGCCGAGAATCGATACGGTGGCGCTCGACAAGGCCGACGGCGACCACTCCATCGCGTCCCTAGGAGACGCCGTCATCGTCGACGAGGTTTTGTACGCCAACATGCCCCTCGAGGAGCTCACGGCGCGCGGCGAACTGGTCGACAAGGCGACGGGAGAACCCCTCGTCGTCGACGGCGAGCAAGTCGTCGCCGAGAAGACGTTCGCGCCCATCTCCCCCTCGGGCACGGTGGACGTGGAATTCGAGTTCGACGCGTCCGGGCTTGCGGGAACCGACATCGTGGTGTTCGAGGAGATCCTGCTCGAAGGCGAGGTCATCGCCGAGCACGCAGACATCCTGGACGCCGACCAGACGGTGGCCGTCGAGGCAGCGCCCGAGATCGGGACGGTGGCGACCGACGCCGCAGACGGGGACCACATAGCGTCCGCCGACGGGACCGCGCGCATCGACGACCAGGTCTTCTACAGCGGGCTCGAGAAAGGGAAGGCCTACAGGGTCGAGGGCGTCCTTATGGATCCGGAGACGGGCGAGCCCCTGGACACCGGCGACGGAGCGATCGTGGCAGAGACGAATTTCGTCGCCGAGGGGGAAAGCGGGTTCGCCGTAGTCTCCTTCGAGCTCGACGCCAGCTCCCTCGAAGGCAGGAGCACCGTCGTCTTCGAGAGGCTCTACGACTCCGAAGGCACCTTGGTCGCCTCCCACGAGGACCTCGAGGACGAGGGACAGACCGTGAGCTTCACGGGGCCTTCTCCCGAGATCGAGACAACCGCAACTGACGGCGATGACGGGGACCACGAGGCCTACGCCGACAACGACGTGACCATCGTCGACGAGGTGCGCTATGAGAATCTCGAGCCCGGGGTTGAATACGTTATGACAGGCACCCTGATAGACCGCAGCTCGGCGAAGCCCGTGGAGGAGAACGGCAAACCCCTTACAGCCGAGGTTCGCTTCACGCCCGAGGATGCCGACGGGTCGGTCGAGGTCGTTTTCCGCTTCGATGGGACGGATCTCGCAGGGCATACTGTCGTGGCGTTCGAGGAGCTGTCGCTCGACGGCGAGGTCGTCGCCGAGCACAAGGACCCCAACGACGAAGGCCAGAGCGTAAGCCTGGTCGAACCTCCCAGCGAGACACTGGACGAACCCTCAACCCCTGCTGGCAAGCTGCCCAAAACGGGCGACTCTCTGCCACTGATCCCCATTGCCTGCCTTGCGGGAGCCGCCCTGACGGCAGCCTGCGCCGCGCTCATGGCGCGCCGTCCGGACGGGCCCGCCCCCGAGAAGCCGCACGAAGGCGAAGAGGAAGGCGAATAGGATGGCCTTCCTGCTGCACCTGATTGGAATGGGCATGGGGCTGTGCACGCTCGTCGCCTACGCCTGCATCAAGGTAGGGGCTGAAAGCGAGCGAGACGACCTATCCTGACGAGTGGATGGGAGCTTTCGGAAACAGCCCGATCGCATTCCGTATCCGGTTCAGGACGGAAGCGAGTGCGAGGCATCGGGCCATCGGCGCCTCGCACTCGCCCTCATCGTCAGATTATTATATTGACCATTGTTCAATAATAGGATACCCTTCGGCTTGAAGGAGGTGGGGGAACATGCCGAGAACCGTCAAGGATCCGGAGGAGCGCAAAGCGGAGCTGCTCGACACGGCGATGCGGCTGTTCGCCGAGAAGGGCTACGACAACGTCTCCGTACGTTCGGTGGCGCGCGAGGCGGGGGTCGCGCCCGGCCTCGCCTACCACTACTTCGACTCGAAGCAGCGGCTCTTCGACGCCGCGATCGCGCATTACGCGGAGGAATGCTCCGAGGGGATGCGCGCGGTCCTCGACGACAGGGGGCTCTCCCTCGACGAGAAGCTCGAAGGCGCCATAGCCGTCGCGACCGACCATTCCGCGTTCCCCCACGCGGACAGCCTCCACGCCGAGGGCAACGGCACGCTCCACGACAGGCTGTCGCTCGGCATATGCGAGGCGGTCCGGCCCCGCATGCAGGCGGCTCTCGAGCTGGACGCCGCCAGGCGGGGGGCGCCCGCCGGCGACGCGGGGCTCCTCGCCTCGATGATGGTCCACGCGTGCGTGGGCCTCGCGTCCGGCCCCGGCATGCCCGACGCCGCGGCGGCGGACGCCGCCAGGCGCTACCTCGGAGCGCTCGTCGCCGAGTACCGGCGCGGCCCCTCCGGACGGTAGGGCGCCATCCCGGCCCAGGCCGGGCTTTTTTCGGCAAGTCGTATTGAACATTGCTCAATGAAAGGAGCGGAAGATGACCACGGAAAACGAGAAGGCGCGCGAGGCGAAGAGGCGCTCCAAGGATGCCTTCGACGGCCAGGCGGCCACGTACGACGAGGACATGCACGGCGCCCACGCGAGGGCCCTCTACCCCCATGTGGCCGGGGAGGTGGCGCGCGCTGTCGAAGGCAACCCGGCCCCGCGCCTGCTCGATCTGGGATGCGGGACGGGGCCCTCTCCGACCTGGTCCTCGGCAAGATCCCCGGCGCATCCCTCACGTGCTTCGACCTCTCGCCCAATATGCTCGACGCCGCGCGAGCGCGCCTCGGGGGGTCGGCGGAGCTCGTGCTCGGCGACGCGGAGGGACTCCCCTTCCAGGACTGCTCGTTCGACGCCGTGTGGTGCAACGACTCCTTCCACCACTACCCGGACCCGGAGCGCGCCGCTTTCCAGGCATGGCGGGTCCTGAAGGCGGGCGGCGCCCTGGTGGTCGGGGACGTCTGGCAGCCGGCGCCGGCGAGGGCCGTCATGAACGCCTGGCTGCCCCATTCGGCCGAGGGGGACGTTCGCATCTACTCGGAAAGGGAGATGAGGGAGATCCTGGGGAAGTGGTTCGACGGCGTGAGCTGGCGGCGGGTGGGACCGACCGCGTGCCTCGCCGTCGCCCGAAAGGGACGGTGAGAGGACGTTTGCACGGTAGGCGCTCTGAAAGACATGCGCGGTCTTAAGCGGCGACCTTTCGCCTCCGATCTCGTCGGCGGATCCTGCGCCGTGCCGCATGCGCAAGCTCCGTCCTACCTGTTCTGGTTGAGCATGCGGTAGCGGTTCGGGGTCACGCCGAAGCGCTCCTTGAACGCTTCCGAAAAGCTGCCCTGCCGCGAGAATCCGACGCTGGCCGACACCGCGGCGATCGGCTCGTCGGTGCCGGCCAGCAGCTCGCAGGCGCGTTCCATGCGGCGATCGCGCACCCAGCCCATGGGGGTGGTGCCCTCCGCGTCGCGAAACAGACTTGCGAGCTTGCTCGGGCTCGTGCACGCGACGCGGCACAGGTCCTCGAGCTCGATGGGGTCCTCCAGATGCTCCCGAGCGAAGGCGCAGGCGAGGTTGAACGATGTCCGGTCGACCGCTCGCATCTGGGGCGCGCCGCCCCGCTCGCTCTTCTCGTGCCAGCTGACGACGAGTGCGCAGGCCTCCATCACCTTGCAGCGGTAATACGCCTCGGCGACGGTGCGCGAAGGCTTTGCCGCCTTGACCTCATCGAACAGACGCGACAGCTCGGGTACTCGGTGCGCGCCGTCGAGGCGCGCGATCGCCGCTGTGAGCAAGACCGGGTCGGCGCCGATGGCGCGCGCCATCCGGGTGGCGCCTTCGGGAAGGAGGGAGATGCTCGCGACGGTGAGGCGCTCTCCGGGCGGCACGACCTCGCGGCACATGCCCGCTCGCCATGCGTAGCCGAGCAGCGTGCCCGTTTCCCACCCGTCCTCGATTCCGAGAAGCGGCGTGAAGTACGGGATCATGCTGCGCCCGTAGCTGCCGAAGCAGAAGAAGTTCGGCACGACGGCGCCGAACGACACGGCTTCGGAGAACAGGAGGTCGAACACGGCGATCGCAGCCGTGTCGTCTATCGCGAGACACCAGTATGACCCGCGCCCGTATGCGGGATCGACCGTCCAAGCCCGCCCGCATTCGCGTCCCCCGCCGCCTTCCTCTTCAATGCCATGCATATCCGATATCTGGGGGAGAAAGATCGATTCAATTCCGCATTTGGAGTCCGTCGCGGCTTTTCGCCCGGCCTGGCCCCGATTATCAGACATCGTTTCGCTGCGCACGTTCCGCACCCTCCGCTTCCGGCGGCGTCTCCCGTCGTTTCGGCATGATCGACCTGTTTTCGGCTGGATCGTCGAAATGGCGCTTGAAAAGCCGGGAAAGCCTCACGATCGTTAATATGTTATCCATGGCTAATTCTAGTGGGGAGATCATCAGGGCGCAAGGGAGCGGCATGCCGGCAGAATCGGAAGGCCGTCGCAGCTCGCTGCTCTCTTCAGCGTCGGAAGGACGGAAGCGTGGCAGCATCTGTGTCGTGCATGAGGAGATGGCGAACGTGAAGGGCGCACTGTCGCCGCGAAGGCTTGACCCGCGCGTTTCTCTTGCCGTCCTCGTACTCATCAACGCCACGGCGTTCGCGCCGCGGCTCGTTGTCGGGCAGATCGCGATGGTGGCGCTTTGCGCCGCGGTGACGGTGTGGTGCGGGCGCGTCGCGTCGGCGGCGAAGTGGTGCGCCGCCTATGTCGTTGTCATGGCAGCAGGGTATGCGTTTCTTTTGTTCCCGAACAGCGTCGCCGCATCGTTCGCGACGATGATAGTTATGGTTCGCTGCGTGTTCTGCGTTGGTATGTTTGCCTCCACAATGATCGCGACGACGCGCGCGGGCGAACTCGCCTGTGCGCTCCAGCGCGCGCATCTGCCCCGTCACGGAATCATCGCGGTTTGCACCGCGCTGCGCTTTTTCCCGACGATGGCGGGCGAGTTCCGTGCGGTTGCCGAGGCTCTGCGAGTGCGCGGCATGGCAATTACGCCGAAATCTGTCGTCACGCAGCCGGTGAGAACCATGGAGAACCTACTTGTGCCCGTCATGAGCAGGCTGTCGATCGTCGCAGACGAGCTGTCGAACGCCGCGATCGTGCGCGGCATGGACTCGGCTCGGCCGCGCACGTCGTATTACGACTTGCGCCTGCGGGCGGCAGACATCGTCTTTTTGGGGCTATTCGAGACGGCGGCGACGGCCCTTCTTCTCTCGAAGCTCGGGGTGATCGCATGAGCTCGAACAGCGTCGCCATCGAGTTTCGGGGGGCCGGATTCTCCTACGCGGCCGCCAAGGGAGCTGCGTCGGCGCACGGGGTGTCTTTCGCGCAGCGCGAGGGCGAATGCGTTGTCGTGACGGGGCCGTCAGGCTGCGGCAAGACGACGCTTGCCCGCATGGTGAACGGGCTTATACCCGCCGTGTATGCCGGCACGACGGAAGGCGGAGTGTACGTATTCGGCCGTGCTGTCGCGGATTGGGAGATGGACGACCTGTCGTGTGCGGTGGGCAGCGTGTTCCAAAACCCCCGCAGCCAGTTCTTCAATCTCGACACCACTTCCGAGATCGCCTTCGGCTGCGAGAACATGGGCGTACCCCGCGACGAGATCGCCCGCCGCATCGCGTCGGCGACGCGCGCTTTGGGCGTAGAACATCTGCTCGAACGCGACATCCGGGCGCTCTCAGGAGGCGAGAAGCAGCTCGTCGCCGTCGCCTCGGTCCACGCCATGGAGCCCTCCGCGTTCGTGCTCGACGAACCCACCGCCGCGCTCGACGTGCGCGCGATGATGCGTCTACGCGAAGCGGTCTCGCGGCTCAAGGCGACGGGAAAGACGGTCATCGTCGCCGAGCACCGTCTGTGGTGGCTGCGGGGGGTGGCGGACCGCGTCGTGCTCATGCGTGATGGAACGATCGTGGAGGAGATGACCTCCGAGGAGTTCACGCTAATGCCCGCAGAGGAGCGCAGGAGGCTTGGGCTGCGCGCGTGGGATATCAGGCAGGTAGAGCCGTGCGCAACGGGCGCGGCATGCGAAGGTTCGGGCGATTCCGCACGGCGCGTCCCGGCGCTCGTCGTGCGCGGTCTTGAAGCCCGCTACGGCAGGAGAGGACGCCTCGTCGTGGACGGCTGCGATTTCGATGCGGAAGCCGGACGCGCGGTGGCGCTTGTCGGGCGGAACGGGGCCGGCAAGACGACATTTGCACGTTGCCTTGCGGGCCTCCATGCGGAGACGGCGGGCGAGATTCTCATCGAAGGCGAGGCGCTCGACCCCCGCAAGCGCGCGGGCCGCGTGTTCCTCGGCATGCAGGAGAGCGGCTACCAGCTGTTCAGCGACACAGTGGAAGGCGAGCTTCGCCTCGCGCTTCAGGCACGGCGCGTGCGCGAGGCGCCGGACACGAAGGAAGGGGCGGCCGAGGGCTCCTTGGAATCGGAATCAGCCCTCATTGAAGCTGCGCTCGAGCGTTTCGGCCTCGAGGAGCTGCGCGGTCGGCACCCGCTCTCCCTCTCGGGCGGACAGCGTCAGCGGCTCGCCATTGCCGCAGGGTCGCTGCAGGGGTCGCGCGTACTCGTGCTCGACGAGCCGACGAGCGGTCTCGACCTCGCGAACATGGAGCGCATCGCTGCCGAGATCGACCGGCTCAAGGAGGCAGGGCGCTGCATCGTCGTCATCACGCACGACTTCGAGTTCGCGTGCGCCACGTGCGAGGAGATCGCTCATTTCGAAAACGGCCGCATCGCGGAGCGCTTCGACCTCACTCCGTCGACCGCGCCCCGCGCCCGAGTCCTGTTCGGGTTCGACTGACCGCGCAGCGCGGACGCTCTTCGTCGCGCAGCGGGAGACGTTTTCCGCTGCGCCGCCCCCATCGGTATCAACTGCCTCACGAAAGGAGACGTTTCACATGGTAACGGCGGCATCGGCCCAAGGGAGCGCAAAGCTTCAGGGCAAGGACTTTATCTTCATCGCGATCTTCGGGCTTCTGCTCTTCATCGTGTTCTTCGTCTTCGCGATGGTCCTCGGAATGAATGCGAACACGTTCTGGTTCACGCACGCCATCGGCGCGATTCCGGGCGGCATCGTGTGGATGTACCTTGCCGCGCGCGTACCGAAGCCGGGTGCGACGGCCATCATGTCGATCATCGTGGCAATCGTGGGCCTGCTGCTCGGCATGCTCTGGACGGGTCCTGCGGGCATCGTCGTGGGCGGCGCGCTGGCGGAGATCGTCATGGCGGCGGGCAAGAGGTCGAAGGTGGCGGTCATCGCGGCGTTCGCGGTGTGGACGCTGTGCTTCTGGCTCGGACAGGAGTCGATGGTGTTTCTCGCAGGCGGTTCCTACGTCGACATGGTGGTCCAGTCGGGCATGAGCCGCGAATACGGGGAAACGCTTGTCGGGTTCATGCAGAGCCCCCTCATTGTCGTGGCGGGCGTTCTGTGCGTCATCGGCCCCATCATCGGCGGCATTCTCGGATCGAAAGTATTCAGCAAGCATTTTGCCCGCATCGCCGCGTAGCGGACGCTTTTTCTCAAGCCGTCGCCTCCTTTTCGGAGCGGCGGCTTTCTTTTTTTGCTAAATCGTTCGCATGCATTGTTAAAGGAGGATATTTCCGGTGAATCGTTATATTGTTTCATATGGATAACATTCATCGAGGCACTGGAAGAGGTAGCATGGAAGGGATACGAGGACGGAGCGCGCCCGCGGCGCGCCGGCGCAGCCCCATCATGAGGCTGCTCGGTTTCTCGGGCGGCTACGGAAAGTTCACAATCGTCGGATGTGTGCTGTCGGGCGTAAACGCGCTTTGCTCCATCGCGACGCTCGTGTGCGTGTGGTTCGTTCTGCGGGACCTAATCGCGGCGGCTCCGGACTGGTCGGCGGTTCCAGGCGTGGCGGGCTACGGCGTCGCGGCGCTCGCATTCGCCCTCGCCGGTCTCGCCATTTATTTCGCGGCGCTTATGTGCACGCACATCGCGGCGTTTCGCACGGCGACGAACATGCGCGCAGCGGCGCTCGAACATCTCTCACGTGCGCCGCTCGGATACTTCGACACGCACGCCACAGGCGAGCTGCGCCGAGTCATCGAGGGCGCGACCGGTCTCACCGAGGGTGTGCTCGCGCATCGTTTCCCCGACTTCGTGGGTGCGCTTGCCGCGCCCGTAGCGTATCTCGTCGTTATGTTCGCAATCGACTGGGTGATGGGGCTGCTGTGCCTCGTGCCCATCATCGTGTCCGCCGCGTGCATGCTCTGGATGATGGCCGGCGGCGGAGACGACGAGAACACGAGCATGATGACGTTCATGAAGAACTACCAAGATGCGCTCGACCGCATGAACAAGGGGGCGGTCGAGTACGTGCGCGGAATCCCCGTCGTGAAGGTGTTTCAGCAGACGGTGCGCTCGTTTTCCACTTTCCGGGAGTCGATACGCGCCTACCGCGAGTTCGCAAGCGCTTACGTGCGCCTCTGCACGCCGCCGCAGGTGGCGCAGCTCGTGGCGATCAACGGCACGTTCGCCATGCTCGTACCGGCGGGCATCCTGATTGCGCGGAATACGGGGGATTTCCCGGCGTTTCTCTCCGACTTCCTGTTCTACGTCGTGTTTTCCGCGCTTACAACCATGATGATGACGAAGGTGATGTACGCCTCGCAGGCGCTCACCGAAGCCCAGGACGCCGTCATGCGCATCGAGCGCATCCTCGACGCGCCCGTCATGGCAGATGCCGACCCTGTGCAGGCCGCCGTGCCGGCAGACGACTCGATCGAGTTCGACCATGTAACGTTCTCCTACCCCGGCGCCGATGCTCCGGCGCTTTCGGACGTGAACCTGCGCGTGCCGGCAGGCGCCACCGTGGCGCTCGTCGGACCGAGCGGGGGCGGCAAGACAACGGCAGCTAGCCTCGTGCCGCGGTTTTGGGACCCATGCGAAGGCGCCGTCCGCATCGGCGGCGTCGACGTGCGCAACATCCCGCTTTCCGACCTCATGGACCGGGTCGCGTTTGTGTTCCAAAACGACCGGCTGTTCAAACGGAGCCTCGCCGACAACATCCGCGCCGCCCGCCCCGACGCGACGCAATCAGAAGTGGAGGCGGCTGCGCGCGCCGCTCAATGCGACGACATCATCGCCAAGTTCCCCGACGGACTTGACACGGTAGTGGGCGCACGCGGCGTTTACCTTTCAGGCGGAGAGCGCCAACGCATCGCGCTCGCGCGCGCGATCCTCAAAGACGCGCCTATCGTCGTGCTCGATGAGGCGACCGCCTTCGCCGACCCGGAAAACGAGGCGCTCATCCAAAAGGCGCTCGCCACGCTCGCAAGGGGCAAGACGGTGCTCATGATCGCGCATCGGCTCACAACCGTGATGGACGCCGACGCGATCTGCGTTCTCGACGAAGGGAGAGTCGCTGAACAGGGCACGCATGCCGAACTCGCGAAGGCGGGCGGCCTCTATGCGAGGATGTGGGATGACTACCGCACGAGCGTTTCGTGGCGGATCGCCGGAAAGGGGGCCGATCATGTTGCGTAGGACGCTCGGGCTCACCGATCGGGGCTGGCGTACGTTCAAGCGCGGCGTGCTCTCCTGCGCGATCGCGAACCTCGTGCTTATGGCCCCGATGTGCATCCTGCTCCTTCTCGTACGCGATCTCATGGCGCATCTTGAGTTCGGAGCGCCTTTGCCGGCGCTGGCGCCGTATCTCGCAGCGGTCCTCCTCGTGCTGGCCCTCGTCGCTGTCACGCAGCTACTCGAATACAAGAGCACATACGGCCCCGTCTACGAGGAAAGCGCCCGCAAACGCGAAGGCATCGCCGAGCACCTGAGGATGCTCCCGCTGTCGTTCTTCGGCAAGCGCGATCTGTCCGACCTCACGAACACCATCATGAAGGACTGCGCCGACCAGGAGCGGCTGTTCATGCATGTAGTGCCCCAGCTGTTCGGCACGGGCATATCGAGTGCCATCGTCGTCGTCGGCGCAATCGCCTTCGATTGGCGCTTGGGCATCGCAGCGTTCTGGCCGCTGCCAGTCGCGACGGCGATCATGGCGGCGGCTAGCAGATCTACCCGCCGAAAAGTCGAAGAGAAGGAGGTGCGACGTCTCGAGATGGTCGAAAGCGTGCAGGAATACCTCGACTGCGTGCGAGAAATCCGCGCGACGAATCGGTCGAGCGTATTTCTCGCCGACCTGCGCGAGAAGCTCTTCGGGTTCGAGCGGGCGCAGGTGGCATCAGAGCTCGCCACGGGCGCGATGATCTCGTCCGGCCAGGCGTTCCTCAAGCTCGGCATCGCCACGACCGTTCTCGGGGGGGCGGCGCTCCTCTTGTCGGGCGACGTGGACTTCCTCATCTATTTCGCGTTCCTTCTCGTCGTCACGCGCGTTTACGACCCCATCAACGTCGTGCTCCAATCGAGCGTTGAGCTCATGGAGATGCGCCACTCCATCCGTCGCACGAACTCACTCGCCGAGGAACGCCCCATGACGGGCTCGAGCGACTTCTGCCCGATCGGTCATGATGTCGCGTTCGAAGACGTGTCGTTTTCCTATGGCGGCACGGACGAGCCAGTGCTTGCGCACGTGACGTTCACGGCGAAGGAGGACGAGGTCACGGCTCTCGTCGGGCCGTCCGGCTCCGGCAAGTCGACCTGCGCGAAGCTCGCGTGCCGTTTTTGGGATCCGGATGCGGGGCGCGTGACCGTGGGCGGCGTAGACGCGGCGGGAATAGACCCCGAGGCCCTGCTCGCCGACTTCTCGGTGGTGTTCCAGGACGTGGCCCTTTTCGACGAGACGGTCATGGACAACATCCGAATCGGAAGAGAGGGGGCGTCCGACGAGGAGGTCTTCGCCGCCGCACGGGCGGCCAACTGCGACAGCTTCGTCTCGCGCCTGCCCCAGGGTTACGCCACGCGGATCGGAGAGAATGGCGCGCGGCTCTCTGGCGGAGAGCGTCAGCGCATTTCGATCGCGCGGGCGCTCTTGAAGGATGCGCCGGTAGTGCTCCTCGACGAGGCGACTGCCTCCCTCGACGTGGAAAACGAGACCGAGGTGCAAGACGCGCTTGGCCGCCTGCTCGCGGGCAAGACCGTCATCGTCATCGCTCACCGCATGCGCACCGTCATGGCGGCCGACCACGTGGTCGTGCTCGACGGAGGCAGGGTCGCCGAGCAGGGCGCCCCTGCCGACCTCATGGCAAAAGACGGCATCTTCGCCCGTATGGTACGCCTGCAGACCGAGAACGCGAGGTGGGCGCTATGAGAGCTCGAGGCGTCCGCCGGTAGGCATCCATACGCGATGCGACAGAAGCTCCTTGCGAGGGGCTCTGTTGCGGCGTTCAAGACGATCCGCGGCATACCATCGAGAAGGGCGGTTCCATCACGGTCTCTTTGCGGTCTGGAAAGCGCGATCGGTAATCGAATTCGGTCCGGCATGAGAAACGCTGCGCCTATATTCAGATGCGGCTCGGAAGCCCTCTATGCTGTTGGATTGATTCGTCCATGCCCCCGTTCGCCGTCCCGATGCAGTGCCCGGTGCTCCGATGGCGAGTGCGAAAAGGCCGATGCGAAGGCGGCGGAGAACTTGCTCGGGTTGCGGTACCCGACCGAAAGCGCGATCCGAGCGACGCTCTCCCCCGTGGTCTCGAGCAAGCGCGCGGCGCACTCGAGACGGCACTGGCGCCGGTACGCCATGGGCGAGATCCCAAACGCCCGGACGAACCGCTCCTTGAAGGACGAGACGCTCATGTCGGCCGCGTTCGCCGCGTCGCGCAGCGTCACGGCGCTTTCGAGATCGGACTCCAGGAGCCTCATGCTGCGCTCGAGCGACTCGATTGTGCTCCTTCGCTGGTAGCTCTCGGCGTGCGGGGCGAAGCTCGGCGTCGCGTCGACGAGGGCGACGAGTTCGAGGGCCTTGAGCCGCAGCCGCGCGAGAGGTGCCCGTTCGTCGACGTCCCAGAACGACCCGAGGAGCGCGCGCATGGAGGGGTCGGGGTCGCAGACCGTGCATCCGTCCTCGCCCGTGAGCCGGCGAGCGAGCCCGTCGAGGTCGACTGTTCTTCCGTGAAGGGCGCGCTCGAGCGACGCCGCCCCGACCGACCGGTCGATCCTGAGCGTAAGGCCCGTGTACAGCGGCGAGGGGAACGCCATGACGCGCTTGAGGACGCGCTCGTCGTGGAAGGCGAGCTCGCCTTCGTTGAGGCGGATCGCCCGCCCGTTTGCGGCATCGAGCTCGAACCGCCCGCGCCGGCACCAGTCGATCTGGAGCTCGCAGGGCTCTCTGTCGTCCCATTCGGCGGTTCCCCGGGGAATGCTGTTAAACATGAGGGACACGCCGTCGAACAGCTCGAACGCATCGATGATGCCCACGACGCCGTCTCGCATGCGCAAGTGGTAGCGTACGGACGCGCCGTCCGCTTCGACGGCGCGCAGCTTGTCGGCGTTTCGCTTGGCGAGGATGTCAAGCACGGTCACGAAAGTGTCCTTTCCGCTTGCTGGGGCGAGGAGGCAGGGCGCCCTTCCATTGCCGGGCTCTGGCCGGCGCGCTCGCGCGCGAGAAAGAGGCTGGCGAGCCTGCCGACAGTCTCCTCGCAGAGCGGGAACACGTCCGCAACGCGCCCGCCCTCCATCGCCGCAACATGCGTGCAGCACGAGAGCACGAGCTCCGGATCGTGCGTGATGACGATCTGCGCGGCGCCACGGTCGCGCACGTGGCGAATGGTTTCGGCAACCTGGCGCATGTGGGAAAGGTCGAGGCCGCTTGTGGGCTCGTCGTAGACTATGAGGGGGCGGTCGGTGGCGAGCGCCTGTGCGATCGCGACACGCTGGCGCTGCCCACCCGACAGCGAGAGGGGATGGGCCTGCGCGAGCTCGTCGAGATCGAGGTCGCGCAGGATATCGAGCGCGCGCTGCTCGCGGCCGTCGCCCATCATGCCGAGCAGCACCTCGTCGAGCACGCTTTCCGCGAACAGCTGGTGGTTCACGTCCTGCATGACCATGAAGCATCGGCGCTGTCGGCTGCGCCTTTTCAGGAGCGCGCCGTCGATCTTCACCAGGCCGCCGCATCGGTTGAGGCCGCAGACGGCTTCGGCGAAGGTGGACTTGCCGGCGCCGCATGGACCGATAAGCGCGGTGACGCTTGTCCGAGGCAGCTCGAGCGACGGCACGTCGAGGGCGCGCGCGAATATGCCGTTTTTCCGGTATTCCGCTGTCAGGTTCTCAAAGCGGATAGGGGGCGTTTCGGGCTCCGGCAACTTGCGCGGCGTCTGATCGGCGGACGCGTCGCCGGGGCGGCGCAGAACGGAGCTCGCGCACCTCGCGCTCTCGGGGAACCGGAGCGCGTCGGCGACGCTGCGCGCCCGCAGACCGAGCCGCACGCGCTCGGCGTCGTCGAGACGTGCGAACTCCTCGCCGCTCCACCGATGCGCGACGCATCCTTCGTCAAGGTAGATTACCTGGTCGGCAAGGCCGTCGAGGTAGTGTATGCGGTGTTCGGCGACAAGCACCGCCGTCCCCTGCTCCTTCCAGCGCGCGATCGCCGCGCGAAGCCGGGCGATCGTTTCGAAGTCGAGGTTGGACGACGGCTCGTCGAGCACGATGAGCCTGGGCGATGTCGCCGCGGCGCTCGCGCACGCCACGCGTTGCTTCTGCCCGCCCGAGAGAACGAAGAGGCTTGCGTCGAGCAAAGGCTCGAGGTCGAACGCGCGTGATGCGGCGAACACTCGCTGCTCGATATCGGCGGGATCGAACCCCAGGTTCTCGCACCCGAACGCGACCTCGCCGCGGACGTCGACGTTGTAGAATTGGCTTTTCGGGTTCTGGAACACGCTTCCGACGAGGCGTGCGGTTTCCCAGAGCTCCGCATGCGTCACGTCGAGCCCGCACACGCGCACGGCGCCGGTTCCGGTTCCCTCGTAGAAATGCGGGGCGAGCCCGTTCGCGAGGCGCGTGACGGTGGTCTTGCCGCAGCCGGAGCGCCCGCACAGAAGCGCGACCTCCCCGGCGCGAAGAGAAAGGGAGATGCCAGCGACGCCTGCGCCGCTGCGCCCGCCCGCATAGGAGAACGACACGTCGTCCATGAGGAGCGCGGGCTCGCCCCTGCGAGCGCCGCCGCTCACGCGATCGCTCCGGGAAGTACAAGGCTTGCCGCGAGCGCCGCCGTCGCGGCGATCGACACGGCGAGCGCCGCGACATCCGCCACCCCGAACCCGATGGAGCAGACATTCGTCCTCTTCGCAGGCCCGCCGAGCCCGCGGGCGAGAGCGGCAGCGGACAGGTCCTCGCCGATCGACACCGCGCAGCTCATGAGCGGGACGAGGGCACACTCGAGGAAGGCGGTGCCGTTGCGCAGAGGGGAGATGCCTCGCATGCGCATGGCAGCGCCGATCGCGCGCGCCTCCTCGCCGAGGGTGGGAAAGAAACGGAACAGCACGGAAAGCGGGATGGTGATCCAGTCCGGCATGCGTATGCGGGCCATCGCGGCCATGAACTCGGACACCGTCGTTGTGGCGAATACGAAGTACGCGAGCGCAAGCGTGGGCACGAAGCGCGACACCACGGTCGCGCTCGCCATGACGACCGCGTTCGCGACGCCCGTGAGCACGGGGACGGCGAAGACGGCGAGCGCGTAGGTGCCAAGGTACGCCGCAAGCATGAGCGCGGCGGCGCGCACGCGGCCCGACACCGCGAGCAGAGCGAACGGGAACAGGAGCATCGCCGTGCGCACCGCGAACATCGCCGGCCCGTTGCCGCCGAGCAGAAGCACCGTCGAGACGGCGAACAGCAGCACGATCTTCGTGCGCGGATCGAGCCTCACCGTGCGCTCGCCAGCGCCTGATTGCAAAAACTCCATGGACAACCCGCCCCTTCCGAGGAACTACGCGATTCCCGCACGCTTGAAGTGCTTCTTCAGGACGGCACGCCCGATGAAGCCGCCGATGATGCCCGTGACGAAACAGGCGACGAGCAGCACCGGGTACATCTCCGGCTGCAGGTAGGTCATGAGCTCGTCGACGTAGGCGTCGCCGTACTGCGCGCGGACGGTGGGCAGGTACGCGTCTGCGGTGACGAGGAACGGCAGGAAGTTGCCGATGATCCAGCAGCTGAACACGCCGTGAGACAGGACTGCGCGTGACGAGGAGGCGTACCCGCCCGACTTCCAGATAAGGTCGGCGACGAGCCCGCAGATAAGGCCGGTGGCGATGGAGAAGTACCCCATGCCGGTGATGAACATGATGATGCCGGTAAGCAGCCCCAGGATCGTGACCATACCGAACTTCCGGGCGCGCGTGAGGAAGAGCATGTAGGGGATGCCGGCGACAAGAGGGATGATGCCGCAGATCGCCGCCATGAGGATGGGAACGAACCCGAGGCACGCCACTGCGAACACGACGACGAAGTAGATCGCCGTGAAGATGCCGATGTTGATGAGGTCCTTGCCGGCGAGCCTGCCGCCCGCCTTCGCGGTGACGGGGGATGCGGTGTCTCTGCTTGCCATGTCGGGTCCTTTCCCGCAGAGCGCCTCAGGCGCCTGCGCATTCCGTCTAAATAGTTAGCTTTATGAAACTATGCGCCATTGTGACGGAACCAAGAAGGCGCGCAACTCCGAGCGGCCGGGCATGCTCCGAAAAGCCGCGCCTCTTTCGGACGGTCCCGCCCGCGTGGTGGACAATGCGCCCCTACACGGCGTCTTGCCGCCACTGTGCGGGGGAACATCCGAACTCGCGACGGAACGCCTCGTCGAACGAGGACGATCGCGCATACCCCACCGCGCGCGCCACGTCGGCGATATGCGCGCCCCCGGCGGAGAGGAGCCGGCAGGCGGCGTCCATGCGCTCCTTCCTGAGGGTTTCCGCGACGCCCGACCCTCGCACGCGCCTGAACGCCTCGCAGAGCCGCGAGCGGCTCACGAACAGCTCGCCCGCGATGGACTCCGCGGTGAGCCGCTCAGAGAGGCGCGCCGACATAACCGCCTCGGCCTGTTCGACGAGCTCTCGGTCCTCCCGCCTGGCCTTCGGGGCGGCGGGGCCGGGGCGCATGGAGAGGGCGGCTATCGCCTCGAGCGCCTTGGCGTGGAAGTACGCCGCCGCGCCGGGGAGCGCCGCACGAGCGGGGGTGAACGACCTGAGGACGGAGAGCATCTCCGCAGGGGCGCTCGCGGGGTCGAACGACCGCATCGCCTCGTCCACGTCGTCGAAGTCGCCGGGGAAGGCCTTTCGAAGCCGGTCGAGGCATTCCGGGGTGTAGGTTATGCTCGTCGACTCGTAGAGCGCCCCCGCCTGCAGAGCGCAGCGCGTCACTCCCCCCGCCTGGGAGAACGCCGCGAGGTTCTCGCGTTCCGAGGGGGGGCGGGGAGGGCGCTCCGGAAGCGAGAGGAGCGTCGCGCGCGACCCCGAGAAGATGCAGGAGAAGTCGGTCGGTCGCTCCTCGAGGACGAGGGGGGATCCCAGCCGGAGGGAATGCACGGCGACGAGGCAGTCGTCTCCGATGGGGGCTGCCCATAGGAAGCCCTCGCCGACCTCCTTCGGCACCGTTCCGTACACTCCGCAGCGCAGCGGCTCCATCGTCATCGACAGCTGCTCTATCTGGGGCTCGATGAAGGTGCGCAGGGCATCGGGCACCATCTTGCCGAGATCGCCCATTCCCGCCGTCCGCCTCCTTCCGTTGTTTCGCGTTCGTCGCGGTTCGTTTCGAGAGCGTCGCCGCTTTCCCTCCGTGCCGGATCGCGGCTGCTCTCCATAGTAAGTTACCTAAATCTAACAATCAAGCGCGGTCGATGGACGACGGGATCCGTTTCCGGAGATCGCGCACGCAAGCAAGCGATACGGAGGTGTCCATGGAGAAAGACGTTTCTCCCAAGAAGAGAGGGGCTGTGGCGAGACTGCTCGACTTCGCAGGGCCGCGCAAGGCCCTTACGTACCTGGGCTGCGCCCTGTCCGCCGCCTCGATGCTGGCGGGCTTCGGCCCGTACGTGTGCATCTGGCTGGTGGCGCGCGACCTGATCGCGGCGGCGCCTGACTGGAGCGCTGCGACAGGGATCGCCGCGTACGGGTGGTGGGCGCTCGCGTTCGGCGCGCTCAGCATCGCCCTGTATTTCGCCGGTCTCATGTGCACGCACCTGGCGGCGTTCCGTTGCGCGTCGAACATGCGCAAGCGCGCCGTCGAGCGCCTGATGCACGCGTCGCTCGGGTACTTCGACTCGCACGCGTCGGGGGCGCTCAGGCGCGTGGTCGACGGGTGCGCGGCGGAGACGGAGGGGCTTCTCGCGCACAAGCTGCCCGACACGGCGGGGTCGATCGCCATGGTCGTTGGCATGCTCGCGCTGTTCTTCGCGTTCGACTGGCGGCTGGGCCTTGCCTGCCTCGCTCCGGTAGTCCTCTCGGTATGCTGCATGGCCCGCATGATGAGCGGACGCGGCATGGAGTTCATGTCCAGGTACATGGAGTCGCTCGTCAAAATGAACAAGGCGGGGACCGAGTACGTGCGCGGGATCCCCGTCGTGAAGGTGTTCCAGCAGACCGTCTACTCGTTCAAGGCCTTCCACGACGCGATAAGGGAGTTCACCGTACTGGCGCAGGACTACGCTATCAAGTGGTGCCAGGTGCCTCAGTCGCTCTCCCTCACCTTCATCAACGGCGTGGCGTTGTTCCTGGTGCCGACCGCCATCCTGCTGGCTCCCGGCGAGGGGGATTTCGGATCGTTTTTGGCAAACTTCGCGTTCTATGCCATCTTCTCGGCGGTCATCCCTACCGCGATGACGCGCGTGATGTTCATGTCCGAGGCCGCGCAATCGGCCGCCGACGCCATTACCCGCGTCGAGGACGTCCTTGCAGCTCCCGTGATCTCCGCGCCCGAGCACCCCAAGGCACCGGACGGCAACTCCGTCGTGTTCGACGATGTGAGCTTCGCCTACGAGGGGACGGACGCGCCCGCGCTCTCCCACGTGAGCTTCGAGGTGCCGGCGGGCGCGACCGTGGCGCTCGTGGGCCCCTCGGGCGGCGGCAAGACCACGGCGGCAAGCCTGGTGCCCCGGTTCTGGGACGCCGACGGCGGGCGCGTGCTTGTGGGCGGGGTGGACGTGCGCGAGATGGACCCGCACGACCTCATGGACCGGGTGGCGTTCGTGTTTCAGGCGAACCGGCTGTTCAAGCAGACGATTCTTGAGAACGTCCGCGCCGCGCGGCCCGATGCGACGCGCGGGGAGGTCATGGCGGCGCTGCGCGCGGCGCAGTGCGACGACGTCGTGGCCAAGCTTCCGAACGGCGTGGACACCCCGTACGGCGCCTGCGGAGCGCACCTTTCCGGCGGCGAGGTGCAGCGCCTCATGCTGGCGCGGGCCATCCTGAAGGACGCCGACGTGGTGGTGCTCGACGAGGCGACGGCCTTCGCCGATCCCGAGAACGAGGCACTCATCCAGAAGGCGTTCGCCGAGCTGGCGCGGGGGCGCACGGTGCTCATGATCGCCCACCGCCTGTCCACGGTGCGCAACGCCGACCGCATCGTCGTCCTGGACGAAGGGCGCGTCGCCGAGCAGGGGACCCACGACGAGCTGCTGGCCGCAGGGGGCCTGTACGCGCGCATGTGGTCCGACTACCAGAAGGCGGCCGATTGGAAGATTACGTCTGCGGAGGTGGCATGATGTCGATCAGGGAGAAGTACGGACTCACCGACGAGGGCGTGCGCAACGTCAAACTGGGCGCGGCGTGGACCGCGGTGTCCAACATCGCGGTGTTCGGCGGTGTGGGAATCATCTTCATGGCGATGGGCGCGTTCGCCGACCATCTCGTGGGCGGCGCGCCGCTGCCGGACGTCATCCCATATCTGGCGGGCCTCACCGCGTTCATCGCCGCGCTGTTCGTCACCGAGTACTTCGCCTACTACTACCAGTACGGCGTCATCTACAAGGAGAGCGGCCGGCAGCGCATCGGCCTTGCCGAGCGCCTGCGCAAACTGCCGCAGTCGTTCTTCGGTCGGCGCGACCTGGCCGACCTCACCGAGACCATCATGGGCGACGTCAAGACCATCGAGCATGCCTACAGCCATGTGCTGCCGGAGCTCTATGGCGCCTACATCGTGCTGGGCGTCGCGGCGGTCTGCCTGCTGGCGATGGACTGGAGGCTCGCCGTCGCGGCGCTGTGGAGCGCGCCGGTGGCGCTGGCGCTGCTGTTCGCGTCCCGCAGGTTCCTCGCCCCTCTGATGAAGGCGACGCGCATGAAGGCACTCGCGGTCTCCGAGGACATCCAGGAGGCGCTCGAGTGCGTGCGCGAGGTGCGGGCTACCAACCAGGAGGAGCGCTACCTCGACGGCATCCGGGCGGACATCGACGCGGCAGAGGCCCAGGCTGTGAAAAGCGAGCTGGCGACCGGCGTCTGCGTGAACGGCGCCCAGGTGGTGCTCAGGCTGGGCATCGCCACCACGATCCTCGCGGGAGCCGCGCTCATCCTGGACGGCTCGTGCAGCTTCATGACGCTGTTCTGCTTCCTTCTGGTCGTGTCGCGCATCTACGCCCCGTTCGACCAGTGCCTCATGCTCATCGCCGAGCTGTTCGCCGCGAAGACCGCGAGCGCGCGCATGAGGAGCTTCTACGAGGAGCCCCTCGCCCAGGGCTCGCAGGAATATACGCCCGCCGGCCACGACGTGGTCTTCGAGGGCGTGTCCTTCTCGTACGGCGGCGGCGAGAAGGTGCTCGACGGCGTGAGCTTCACGGCGAAGGAGGGCGAGGTTACGGCGCTCGTGGGACCCTCCGGATCGGGCAAGTCCACCTGCGCGCGGCTGGCAGCGCGCCTGTGGGACGCCGAGGACGGGCATGTGAGAGTGGGCGGCGTCGACGTTTCCTCAGTCGATCCGGAGGTGCTGCTGCGCGACTTCTCAGTGGTGTTCCAAGACGTGGTGCTCTTCGATGACACCGTTGCGGGCAATATCCGCCTGGGGCGCCGCGGCGCGAGCGACGAGGAGGTGCTCGCCGCAGCGCGTGCTGCGAACTGCGACGAGTTCGTGCGACGCATGCCCGAGGGCTATGACACCTTGATCGGCGAGAACGGCGCACGGCTCTCGGGGGGCGAGCGCCAGCGCATCTCCATCGCGCGCGCCCTCCTGAAGGATGCACCTATCGTGCTCCTCGACGAGGCGACGGCGAGCTTGGACGTGGAGAACGAGACGCGCGTGCAGGATGCCCTCTCGCGCCTTCTGGCGGGCAAGACCGTCGTCGTGATCGCGCACCGCATGCGCACGGTGGAGGCGGCCGACAAGGTGGTGGTGCTCGAAGGCGGACGCGTGGTCGAGCAGGGTGCGCCTTCGGACCTCATGGCGCGCGAAGGGCTCTTCGCGCGCATGGTGGGCCTTCAGCGCCAGAGCGCCGAATGGGCGCTTTAGGAAGGAGGGGCGCCCTCTCGCCGACGCGGAGCGCCCCTAGCGCTCCGATGGCGCACGGGAGGACGGTGGATCACATAGACCTTATAGCCGCCAGGATGGAACAGGCGCGCTTCGAGCGAGGCATTCCCGTCGCTGAGCTTGCCCGCCGCGTGGGGGTCGACCGCAAGAGGCTCGGGCGCATCCTCAACGGCGAGCGCGCCATGAGAGCCGACGAGTTCGTGAGGCTGTGCGAAGAGTTGAAGCTGGGACTGGAGAGATTCGATCCCATCCGCAACGCAGCGTCTCGAGTGATTGGCTAATCGAGGCGACCAACTCCGTCGGTCCCGAGAACGAGTATCCGATAACGAAGGGGATCCGCGAGCCCGTGCGGGGCAAGACGTTTGGAACCAACATTCACCGCGTGAGCACGGTGTCCGACGCCGTCCAGGTCATCGACATGAGTTTTAGTGCATCACGCAGCGCGGATCGCATGATTCTATCATGCGGGAAGGCGGAGTCTACCGGCACTTCATCCGAATGCGCGAAGAGATTGCCTGCTGGAAGCCGGAGGGGCTCAAACGCCGAAGCCTAGCGACGGAGCACGCCATCTCGACCGGGGGCCGAAGAGCCCGGGTCGAGATGGACCATCTTCACCATCGAAAGGAAGTCAGACAGGGCCATGCTCGCCCTCGTTGACGCGGCGAGCCCTGCACGGGGCACGGATTCGTAGTACTTCCCTTCGGCCACCAGGCCGGCTCCGACCTGCTCGGCGAGCCGCGCGGCCGAGCCGACGCAGAAACCCATCCTCGCCTCCCCGTGACCGACCTGCCGCATGTATTTGGCCCTCATCATCGCCAGGCCCGTCCTGCTCACGGCGTCGAAGGCGACCTCGACGTCCCCGTAGTCCCGCAGCGTCTTTAGCAGCCGGACGACGTCCCCTTCCTCGAAGTAGTGAAAAAGGCCCGCGGCGGTGACGAGGATCGGCGAGTCGGGCTCCCTGAGGCGGACGAGCTCGATCCATTCGCGCGAGAACGCATCCGCCCCGATGCACTCCTCACGCGAACACTCTGGGATTAGGGCCCTCCGGTATTCGATGACTGCCGGGAGGTCAACGGCGTACCACCTTACCCCGTCGGCTCCCGAGCGCTGGGCGGCCGTCTCCAGCCCGCACCCGAGCTGGACCACGGCGCCCTCCGGATTGCGCGCCAGGTACCCCTCCACGATCCGGTCCATGTTCGCCGAGCGCGCCGCCGAGGCGATGAGCGTGTACTGGGTCTGGCGGCCCCTCTCCGCGATATCGCGGGGGATTCTATCTTTGAGCGAGAGGGCGGCGTCGTCGCGCAGGATGTTCGGGAACCGCTCGCTGGCGTAGATCCTCCCGAGCAGCGGCACGAACAGCGTATCCTCCACGATCCCCATGTTCTGCATGAGCGCATCCTTTCGGCGACCTCGCGTTTCCGAGGCGCTTCCGCGCCGCACTCCAAACAGCGGCTCCTCGGTCTCTCCGGATTCTCCGTTTTCCGCATCAGGGAAGACGGTAGGGGGCGGCGTTGCGCATGCTCATCGCGACGGTGGTTCCGTTATGCAGGAGCGAAGACATCTGGGGAGACAAAGCTCCCGCGATCCCCGCCGCAAGCAGCGCGCTGTTGGCGGCCATGACGAACGCGAACGAGCCGCCCATGCGGTCCATGAGTGCCATGGAGAGCTTGCGCAAAGCAACGATCGAAGAGAGGTCGTCGGAAACGAGCGTTATGCCCGCCACTTCGCGAGCGATCGCCGACCCTTCGCCCATCGCAATGCCCACGTTCGCCTCGGAAAGCGCAGGCGAGTCGTTCACCCCGTCGCCCACCATCACGATCGAAGCGCCCTCCTCGCGCAAGGCTCGCACGAAAGCGTGCTTGTCTTCGGGAAGGAGGTTCGCATGGAATTCGGAGACGCCCGCCTGCCTCGCGATGCATTCGGCCGTCTTCTCGTTGTCCCCGGTGAGCATGATGATGCGCCCGAACCCGAGGCTTCGCAGATCCCGAAGCACCGTCGGGACGTTCGGCTTTATCGGGTCCTCGATGCCTATTACGCCCACAAGCTCGCCGTCGACCGCCAGATAGAGGGGAGAGAGGCCCTCCGTCTCCCTCGAAATGCGCTCCCTTTTCTCTTCCTCGATCAGCACGCCCTCGTCTTCCACCACGAAATGCTCTGACCCGATGACGACCCGCTTCCCCTCGAGGGACGACGCGATGCCGTGGGCGACGATGTACTCCACTTCGGAGTGCTTCTCCCGATGCTTGAGGTTCCTCGCCTCCGCCGCCCGAACGACGGCGCGCGCCACGGGATGAGGGAAATGCTCCTCAAGGCACGCTGAGAGCCTCAGCACCTCGCGGCGGCTCCAGTCGCCGAACGCGATGACGCGCGTCACTTCCGGCGTCGCCTCGGTGAGCGTGCCCGTCTTGTCGAAGACGATGGTATCGGCTTCGGCCATCGCCTCGAAATGACGCGAACCCTTGACCGTGAATCCCTGCTTGGCGCTTTGGGTCAGAGCGGAGAGCACCGCGATAGAGCTTGCAAGCTTGAGCGCGCACGAATAGTCGACCATGAGGGCCGCAGACGCCTTCGTCAAGCTGCGCGTGGAAAGGGCGACGAGCCCAGCGAGCAGGAAATTCCAGGGCACGATGCCGTCTGCAAGCCTCTCCATGTGCGAATACGACTCCGCTTTGCACCGTTCCGACTGCTCGACGAGGGAGACGATGGAGCGCAGCTTCGTCGAGGACGCGCCCGACTTCACCCGGACGAAAATCTCCCCTTCTTCGACGGCGGTGCCGGCGAACACGTCATCGCCCTCCGAACGCCGCACCGCGAGAGGCTCGCCCGTGAGCGCCGCCTGGTTCACCGATGCGCACCCTTTCTCGACCACGCCGTCCACGCACACAGGCATGCCGGTGCGCACGACGATGAGGTCCCCTTCGACAAGCGAGGCCGTCTCCACCCGCTCCTCCTCCGAACCGCGCACGAGCTGCGCCGTCTCGGGGATATCGAGCAAGGAATATATGAGCGCGCACTCGCTGCGGGCCCGAGTGTATTCTTCGAGCCTCTCGCCGAAATCGAGAAGGAACATGGTCTGGCCGGCCGTTTTGGGATCGCGCTGCAGCAGAGACACGCCGATGGCCGCCGCGTCGAGCACGGGCACGTCGAGACGCGCGCGTGCGAGCGAGCGCAATGCGGCGCGCAGAAAGGGCAGGTAGCGCAGGAGCGCAACCACCGCCCGGATCGGCGCGGGGAGAAACCAGCGACGCGCGAGATACGACCCTGCGAGCACGGCAAGGTCGGTAACCAAGGAGCTCGCACGCGCGCCCATCTCCGTGCCGCATTCGACCCTCGCCCGCTCCATAACCTGCCCGTCGATCGCGGAAACATGCCTGAGCGTCCGGGCGCGGCCTTCTGCTCCGCCGCTATAGCTTATGGCGACGCTTCCGATCTTCGGATACACCACGACTTTCTCGACGCAGGCCTCCGCGCTCAGCGCGCGCGTGAGAACGGAGACGTCCGAAGGACGTACGCTTCCATCGAGCAGAATGCGAACGCGCCCGGGCACCTCGTGCTCGATTGTATGAAGCATCGCATTACTTCTTCGCCGTCGCCAAGGCAGAGGACTGGGCCTCTTCCGATTCCTCGCAGGCTACCGTTTCTTCGTCTGGCGTATCAGGCGCAACGTCCGATACGCCAGATGCAGGCTCGTTGGCATAGCGAGCTTCGGCAATAATATCGCTTGCCTGGGCTCGCGCCTGCTCGACGATGCCTTCATAGCACGATTTGGCCTGCAGCCCCTTGGCGATGCCTTGAACGTATACCCTTCGCGCTGCCTGACTGGTCAGTGCCTTGAGCCCGACGCTCCCGACAAGAAAACCCGCTCCGACAAGAAGACCGTACTTCGTCTGGCTTTTCATAGATGCAAGACCACCTTTCTCGACGTCCGAACACGTAAAACGAGACCCGTGCATTTTTGAAAAAAGTTATCTTATGTTTACATTTTATAAGATAATGACTCCGGGTCAGGAAGTCAACCGTATCGTACTTTCCAAGGTTCTACCTTGTACGCCAAAAGCAGGAGAGGAGGCGACAGGCGTGAAGATGCACAAGATATGGGCGTGGGCTGGGATGATCTGCGCGGTTATGGCCTTCTACACTGGCTACAAGCACAAATAGTTAGGCGCAGGTATATCTTACGACGTTCAAGCGATAGGCTTCAGGAAGGTTCTGGGGCCTATCGCTTGCGACGAACAGCCAGACGAGGAGAGCTGCCATCGCCCGGTTAAGCATGTTTTCAGCGTCCATTCGTGGGACGGGCTTTCGAACATTAGTTATCTAAGGCTAATCACCTTGACGAAACGAAGCGACTCTTAATTAGTTAGTTACAGCTAATAATTTCTTCACGTCTTCAAAACAATCTCGAAAACAAGCCCTTTCTATCCAGCCAAAGCCGAATCCTCACGGCCGGCTGCAGCGCAAAACCGCCCCTTCCCGGACTCTTCGAACGCATGGGAGGGAACGGCAGGGAATCCCGTCTGCCTCCTGGACCACACGGCCTCCTTTCCATGCCGAAGCCCCTGCGCCTTTCCACCCGCCACCCGCCAAAGCAGGTCCCGTTCGAACGGAGACAGGGCAGCAAATCCGCGATCGAAAATGACGAGGCGGATGCGGCGCGTTCTGACAAGAGTGTCGAACGCGAGCGGAAATTGGTCTTCATCCAAACCGAAGGCGCTCTGCAGATCGCCGTACGAATACGTTCTGCCCTCCTGGAGCAGAGCTCTCACCCCGACAACCATCGGCATCTCCTTGAATAAAGTTTACTATAGTTAACTTTATGAATCATATCACAAGGAAACTGGGCAAGCTACTGTTATCAGACAGGCAGCATATTTCCCGGCCAACGTCCCTCGGCGACCATCTGACAGGAATATCGCCCAGGGGCCCCGATGCTTCGCCTGTATCGGTGCCCCTGGGATCCTGTTTAAACTGCTGCTGTTTCCACGGACCAATCACAGCGGTCGTCGAGGCTATTCGAGTCCGAGGGACGCGATATAGGACCTCCATTTTTCGAAAGACTCGTCGCTTATGGCATGTTCCATAAGGCAAGCCTCCTTGTCGGCACGGTCCTCTGGTATGCCGAGGGCCTGCGTGAAGAAGAAGAACAGCATGCGATGCCGGTCGAGGACCGTGCGGCCGTAACGCGAACCCTCTTCGGTAAGCGTGATGTCTCCGTAGTAGGGTTGTTCGACGAGGCCCTTGTCCTTAAGAAGGCCGATTGCCTTGTTCACAGAGGCCTTAGAGACCCCTAGCTTATTCGCAACGTCGACCGATCGGACTGATGAGCCAACAGCGCCGCCGAGCATGACGATCGCCTCGAGATAGTCCTCATGGGATTTCGACATCTTGTCCATAAGAGGGGTTCCTTCCCCGCGCGTGGCTCGTACCCGGGCAGCCTGATGGGCTCCCCGTCGCCACCTTAACACACATTCCAACCCGAAGGCGAAGGGAAAAGAGCAGTGCCAAACTATCACATTTTTCCCAGGAGTAATCAAGGCGCTAGAAACGGGGCTCCTCCGTGAAACCTTGCCGCTCGTTCGCTAGCAGTGCGCTGAAGCAGGAGGCGGGAACGCCTATGGACTCGGGTGCGATCGGTTCGCCCCCGTCGGATATCCCAACGAGGAAAGCGTAAGCGGAGAGGGCGCCCGGCGCGACCTCCTCGGCGCATTCGCGCGCCCAGGAAAGCGCAGAGGCGTCCACCAAATCCCCCGCGACCCTGATGAGCACCGTCTCACCGTCAACGGTCAGGCGGTTGATTCTTTCCAGATCATCCGCATCCGCGACCAGGAAGCTCCACCCGTCCCGTCTGCGAGCCACAGGAAGCCCCGTCGGTCCCGGCTCCTCGCGGTAGGCCTCTGCCGCCTCGTGATAGTAGGAGCGCAGCCAAATGCCGTCTCCTGCGACATCCGAGAGGTCGAGCGTGTAGTTGGCGAGGAGATTTCCTCTCTGCGGCACCGCGTCGACGTGGTGGTCGGTGTCGAAGACGTCGATGCGGCCTCCTGAGTAGTACGCCTTCAGGATCATCTCTGCTTTCCCCTCTCCTGCCTTTCCGGCGTCCGCGGCGTTTCCGCGGAGCCGATCCCGCGCGACCCCCGGTTCCCCGCAACCCTTCCAAGACAGGATTTCGAAGGTTTGGCCCCGAGCCGGGGCTCGGGGCGCTGCTCGGGGAGCATCCCGATACGGCGTGCGTACGCTGCGAGCTCGGCGCCGCGTGCGTCCATCGCCAGACGATCGAGATCGGCGACGCACGTCGCCCTCGACGACTCGACGAGCGCCACGGCTTCGGAAAGAGTCCTAAGCTCCTCGAGGTCCCCCAACTCTACGGCGCTTCGGGCGGCTGCGGCTATTGCTCTCTCCCCGGCGTCCGCTATTCTGCGGAAGCCTCCTGTTCGAAGGACGGGCTCCAACCTCTCCCGGCTGTAGGACAGCCCCAGGCGCTCTCCACTCACCCTGCGTGACGGCCGGTCGGCAAACGCGTACACCCAGTCTCGCCTCGGCGCGTGGGGGGAGTTCTCCGACACCGTGACGCCCAACGATCCGAGGAGGCTCCTGAACTCCGTCTCGCTCCTCGCCACCGAGCGCGCCACCCTCACCCTGGCCCGTATGTCGGCAACCCACGAGTACTCCCCGCGGTCGGAGAGCTCCTTTTCGGCGCGCCCGACATTTTCTTCGCGGCGCGTACTGGCGGCGGGCCTCGGACGCCGGCGCTCCGCCCGGGCGGCGACGCTTGAGCGCGGGACCGCCTCCAGCGGCGACATGCCTAGGCTTTCGGCTGCCCCCTGCAAGGACCTTGCGAGCGCCTTCGGGTCCGGGTCCTGTAGCCTGCGGCCCGTCTCGAGGTTGGTGTTGTTGACGACGACGTGGGCGTGCGGGATGCCTCCTGCATTGTCGTCGTGGTAGACGATGGCGACCTCGTGGTCCGGGAAGCACTTCCTCGCCCATCCGGTCGCGAGGGCGCGCAGCCCGTCGAGCGAGATGCGGTCCTTGGGATCCGGGGAGACAACGTAGTGCTTGTAGGTGCGGGCTCGCCGCCCCCGCCATGCGGAGTCGTTGCCGTACAGGCGCCGGATCCTGTCCATCGCCTCGGCCCAGTCGAACGGCCTCCCCGGCGCTGGAGGCTCGAGGTTGATGTAGTCCTCGGCGAGCGCGCGGCCCTCCTTCGTCAGGTACCGCCTGATCCCCTTGGCCGAGGTGTGCCCCGATATCGTCTTGAGCATGGGCACGCCCGTCACCTCCCCAGCCCGGCGAGGACGCTTCCGGAGAGCTCCGCCACCGCTCGCCTCAGCGACTCGACCCCGGGCTGCATTTCGGCAAAGCTTGCGCTCGGCGCGTGACAGCTCCTCGACCACCTCCGCAGTCTCCATGTCGTTCGCCCTCAGATAGTACGCGATGGCGTTGAGGGCGTGGACCGCCTGGTTGTAGTGGTGCCCCCAACGCGTCATTTCGCGGGATAGCCGCGCCGCCGTCGTGCGGTCGACCACAACGAGCCTCGCCCCGCCTCGCACCTCCTCCGCAGGCAGCTGCAGGAGGACTCGGATGAGGTCGGAGACCGTCATGCCGAGTCCGCGGGCGAGACCTTTAGCGGACTCCATTTCCCGGTCGGACATACGCACATGGAGCTGTTTCGGGTGCCTTTCCATCTTCCGGCTCGCCTCCTCGGACTTCGAAATCGGGGGCGGGCCGACGCCCGAGGGGCGCGGGGTATCCCCCGCACGGAGCGTAGCCGAGCCGCAGGCGGGCCGCGCTCCCGCCGCCCCGGTCCGGGGCGTTCCGTCCCGAAGACGGGGACGCCCCGGACCTCTTCCGAGGGCTCGGGGCAGACGTCAGGCAAGGCGGCCAAGAGCTATTCCGGGGGCTGTGTACACGGAATAGGCCTCTTGCTTTGCCCGGAGATATGAGTATACAAACTAGAAAATAGATTTACAAAGTGTAGAACTATGCTACACTATTAGAAGTTGAAAGGAGAAACCATGCTAACGCCACTGGGAAAGTTTCTCAGAAAGCTCAGGCTCGACAACGACCAGCTCCTTCGCGACATGGCGGAAAGGCTGGACATGCCGAGTTCGACCCTTTCGGCAATCGAAACGGGGAGAAGGAAGCCCCCGCAGGGTTTTGCCGAAAAGGTAGGACGGGCTTACGCGCTTGCAGACGAGCTGGAGCAGAGCCTTTATTCCTGCGTATCCGAAGCAAGCGGATGGAGCATCGGGATAGACGCCTCGTCGCTCTCGAAGGGAGACCGAAATACCGCCATCGCCTTCGCGCGAAGGTTTTCCGACCTGGATGATGAAGACAAGGACAGGATATGGGACATCCTGAACAAGGGAAAGGAATGATGTGTCTGGATATGTGACAGGAATGAAAGTCCCCCCTCTCGGCAGAAGGGACCTGCGCGCTTTCGCCCGCGCAATCCATGGGCATCTCCGCTATAACGGCGAAGGCCCGTTTCCCATTATGAAAATGCTCGAGCATGTCCTGCCGGCACTTTATCAGGATTTCGAGTACGAAATCTGTTCGAAGGACCAGCTTGGCATCGATCACGGAATGACCTATCCGGATAAGCATCGGATTTTGCTTCGAGAAGATGTCTACGAAGGCGCATGTGACGGCCGCGGAAGAGACCGCTACACGGTCGCCCATGAAATATCGCACCTGCTTCTGCACGAGGGGCTCGGCGTTCGGCTCATGCGGGAGGATGTTCCGCACAAGGCTTTCGAGGATTCGGAATGGCAGGCGAATGCTCTTGCCGGCGAGATTCTTATGCCTTACGAGAGCATCGTCAACCTAGACGCAAATGCAATCGCGAGCAGATACCAGGTGAGCTTAGCTGCGGCAAAGACGCAGCTGCGCGCGACCCATAGATGACGGGTCTTCGACGGTTCCGTCTGAAGATACATCCAAGAAGCGACCAATCTGAAGGGAGGTAATCGAATGGCACGAGTTCACCACGGTGGCAAAGTCGGGAAAGCGGCATCGCTGCTGGCCAAAAGCGGCACAGCCAAGAGGACGAAGAGCGCTTCCGCAAAGACGCTAGCGAACCACAAGCACAGGATGCATTAATTCCTGGGATCAACCGCTGAAGAAGGGAGGTGATTAAAAATGGCGAGAGTCAGAATCAGGGTTCCTGTCTATCGGGTATCCACGACCGGCCGCATCGTCCGCAAAGGTACGAAAACCACGCATGTGCGCGTAAAGACGAAGTGAGACCCTAGCCGCCACTAGAGCCTCACCGATGAACGAGGGGTTGCCGATTCGGCAGCCCCTTTCTCATGACGGAAGAATAACGGACGCGAGGTCCGATTGCAATCGAAGCATGCCGATGCGCTTCTTTCAGCGCGACGAGCGGCGCGAGGGCTTTCAATCCGCCCCCGGCCCGAAGGCCGGGGGCGCCCCTCGGAGGGGTCAGGAGGCCTTAGGCGACCTCCGAGGGAAGCGAGCTGCCGGCAACAGGAACCGCGTCGGAGAGGGCGTTGATGTGGTGGCGAAGGAAGGCCTTGCCCTCGCCGAAGACCACCAGGCTCACGTCATCGAAGCGGACGGGGCGGTCGACGTCCTCATGCTCCGCCAGGTACGCGATGGCGGCCGTCTCGCGGCGCCTGCGCCCCTCGAGGCCGCTGCCCTCCGGGAAGCCGCCCTCGTCGGCGGTTCTCGCCGACACTTCAACGAGCACGAGGATATCGTCCTCCATCGCCACCACGTCGATCGCGCCCGCCGGGCATTCCCAGCCCGTTTCGCGACGAGACCTGATGCGGGCGGTCTCCCCGTGCACGTAGTTGTTGGAGTTCCAGGAGAAGTCCCCGTCGTGGTCGTAACGGGCTACGTAGGGTAGATCGGGATACGTGACGCTGACCTTCCCGTCGGCCGTCTCCACCCGGACGGCTATCGCGTTGCCGGCAGGCTGCCCAAAGCCGACTACGGGGTAGGCCTTCCAGCCGCTCTCGTGCTCGCGCAGCCACACCTCGTCGCCGACCTCGAGCTCGCCCGCCGGCACCTCGACGGAGTCGAGAAGCTCGCCGAGGCGCAGGTCTTCCGGCATGGACTCGTCAAAGGCGCGCAACATCTCGTCGAAATCGTAGGAGCGCTGCTCTTCGCACGGCTCTACGTCTCGGACGCCGGCGGGCTTCCAGTCCTCGTCGTATTCCGTCGTGAGGCGCTCGGCGATGCGCCAGCCGTCGATGACGTAGATGCCGTTGTCCCCGGGGTCCATGCTCGCGTCGTCGGTGTAGGGGCCGACGCCGACCGACAGCGTGCCGCCGAAGAAGTTGCCGACGACCTGGCAGATGCGGGCCCACCCGTAGCTGTCGGAGCTGGGCGGGCGGTAGCCTTGGAGCTCGCAGTACCGAAGCAGAGGCTCGACGGTGTCGCGACCGCCGTTCCAGTGCAGGTAGAGCCCGATCTTCCTTTCACGCGTTGTGATAATCGCCCTGTTTCCCATCCGGGACCTCCTTCGCTTTCCTGGCTCCGCCCTGTGCCGAGCCCCGTTGGCGATCACAGCCCGCAAGGCGCTTCCGGGCGCAAGGGAGGAAGGGGAAACCGGAGGCCCGAGCTTCCGACGCAGGAGGAAGGTTTTCCGCGACCCTTGCGCCAGAGGAGAGCCTTGCGGCCGCATGGCGCCCGACGGGGCTGTGCGGGGCGGGGCGGAAGGAGGGGTCGGGAAACGGAGACGCGATGTTTCGACGAGCGAAGAGGCTCGATGAAGGCTGGAATGCAGTCGTGATTTCGTCCGGACATGCTGAGTTCGTTTACGCTGACGTAAGCTATTTCAGCAAGGAGAGGAAGGTGCCGTGTCTGCGACTTCGTGAACGTTGCGAGGATCGATTTGCGTGCTGCTCGTTTGCTGAGGACGGCGCGCATCGGGCGATGTTCCCGTTTGGCGGATGGTCAGCGGGAATGCCTCTTGCGGAACTGGACTGCCGGTGGAGCGGTTTCAGAACGGGCATTCCTAATCGGCCGCATTGCCGACGAGGAGAGATTAATCAGGACAATATCAGGACATGTCCTGATTAATTGGGACTTGTCCTGATACCGTCCCGGAGATTGGCCTATCGGGAGACCTCGTAATGGGCTCCCGGCCCACGCCCGACAGATACGAGCTCGCCGGCGTCGACGAGCTTCGAGAGCTCGCGGTAAGCCTGTTTCGTCTGCAGGTGTAAAAGCTGCTCGACATCGCGCCTCTTGATTGTCCCGCCCTGCTGGTTCGCAAGCTTCATTATGAGTTCCGGGTATCTGATCTTGTCGATGCCGGATTGGCGCACAGAGCCGGTGTCCCGCCAGAGCGCGATACGCCCTGCGCCGAACATGCGGGCGTGACCGTTGGCGCCTTCTTCCCCTCTACTGGAATCCACGCCGAAAGCATTCTGTACGACAGGCTATGCCTGGTGTTCTGCCAAATGGTCATTTTATCTTTCTATAATGAGGCGAGATTCTATCCAAGAATCCGACATGTCGCTCTTCGTCGATGCCGAGGACCGTTAAGTCGACTACTCTACCGGTCTCGTTGCCTAACTTTTGGGATATCTGTTCGCATCCGGAGACCAGTTGATCGGAATATTTCGAGTACAGTAGCAGCAAATCAATATCACTGCCTGCGCTGAGCCCTGAAGCACTCAGCGCAGATCCGAACAGATAGACATGATCAAACTGAGAAAACAGTTCTAGGTTGCTGTCGAGAATGTCTATGAGTCTCAAATGGTTCATAGCTTGCGAACGAATGGGAAGAAGCTATCCATATCGAGGAGCTTCACGTTAATTTGCTCCGCAAGTTCCTTGGCTTCTTCGGAAATGTTCGGAAATGCATTGCTTACCGTTCCATCTATGCAAGTTGACGACAACGGTATGTTCTGCCGGCGCTAAACGGGCCAACTCTGCGTAGCTCAGACAGTATTCGTATACGAATAAGAAGCATTTTCCTTTCGCCATATATTCCCTAAGGTTTGTCTTCGACTTGCGAGTTGCTTTCTTTCCGCACAGATGGAAGTGCTTTAGGGCAAAAATCAAGCTGTCTAGCCTCATCTCGGCACGCCTGAAGCAGCGGGCGTCATGGTACATCTGTCGGATACGCGGTGTATCGTCAAGATAAACTACCGTCTCTTTCCCGTTTTCCATCATTTGCAACAATGGACGTTCTGCATCTAGAGAAACATCTATAAATCGCCCCTGTTCGTCAAGCTCTTCGATTAGCAGCTCTAGGGATTCTGCAGAGGGGAGCAGGGCACCTTCTATGGGCTGGATTCCGAAGATGGAATTGATGACCTCGGGGAAAAGAATAGACCTTTGCCTTTCCGTTTCATCTCTGGTGGCTTCGAACTCCTTAGCATGGTCGATAAAATCGCGGACAGCGGCCTGGTTGGAGAAGGAATTGTCCTTGTGGTTCTGGAACAGGCACAAGTTCGATTCGAACATCGTGCAAAGCTTTCGGTTGTTGACGATTATTTCCTTTTCAAAAACATCCCACAGTCTTCGCTTGTCCTTCATGTAGTAGTTCTCGTATATCGACTTGTTTCGGGCGAGCAGAGGTGCGGCCTCTTTGCGCAGGTCGTCGAAGGAACTGAACGTCTTTCCGAAAACGCGATCGATTTCTGCGTGACGAATCGACTTCCATTCCCTCACTTCATCTGCCGTGAAAGCGGAGTTCTTGTCGAAATTCGTATGGCAGTTTGGACAGATGAGAATAAGGTTGTCGAACGTGTTCTCCGCGCTTTCGCAATATGGGACGATATGGGCTCGTTCAGCAATGTCTCCATTGCTGATGAATAGATCGGCCCGACAATCTGGATTCATGCATTTGCCGGCAGACTCCGCCCAGAGTCTTCGCTCGACATGTGCTGAGATTGGCTTTCTGCTTGTCTTCGCCACTTTCCGTCCCCGCTTTGACCTCTTCGATTGACGATTAACTGTCATTTGAGAATATGTTATCCAATGATTGAGCCACCGACAGGCTTCAAGTGAAGAATATCGAACGGGGAGGCAGACGGAGCGCTAAAGAAGTAGACATTCGGCAGCTTTAAGCTCCAGGGTCAACGATATCCGAATCAGATGGCTTGGCAATCCCATTTACCTCTTCATAAAGCGTTATCTTGATAAAAATGATATTTTTTATTCCAAAATAGATAAAATAGCGTTGTCTAATTCCTTTCAGAATAGGAACTCGTATGAGGATTACAAAAATCGAGCTCGAGAACATCAAAACCGTCAATCACGGGGTCGTCTCGTTCAGGAATCTTCCTTCAGGCGGAAGTGTCACTGGAATCTACGGGCAAAACGGATCGGGCAAAACCGCCCTCATCGACGCAGTAAACTATATCGACTTTCTAATATCCGGAAACGAGCTGCCTGACGGATCCTCCAATATCATCCGAATCGGGTCAAACAGTGCCTCTATTGCAATTACTGTGGGAGAGAGCGGCCTGGATAAATGGGAATACCGTATCGTTCTTTCCCGTCCCGAAGAAGGATCACGAGCAGTACTCACCAGTGAGTCGCTGAAGGACTTGACGCACGAGAAAGGAAAGCGCCGAGTTCTTTCTTGGACGAAAGCATCCTTCAAAGATAGTGAGCCCTCCGACCAGGAGAGCACCTCTGTCAAGATTTCCTGGACGCCATTCAAATACTGGAAAAGCGTAGAAAGATTTTCGATGGAGGCCAGGAAGGTTGCCGGAGGAATTGAAGCGATGGCGATAGAAGGCACAAGGTCGGTGTTTTTCGGTGGGTCAATCAGCCATCTATTCTCTTTGTTCGCCAGTTACGTCAGCGAAAAAAAGGAGCAAGGGAAAACGGTCCACGACGCAAAAGAGGCTGCGGGAAAGATGCTTGTTTTTCCCTTTTGCAAGGCTGGAATCGATTTCGTCGAACTGAGGAAAGGCCTTCGTGTGCTGCCCTCGCTTGCCTCGAACATGCCAACGATGGACTTCATCTACATCCCTTCCGAACTGGACTTAGATAGAGAGAACGGCCCCATTTTCTCCCTTGACTCTCCTTCCGTTCACAGCGAAGAGCGAGTCAAAGAGCTGGAAGAGAACATTCGCGTACTGAATCCTGTCCTGGAATCCCTTGTTCCCGGCTTGACCATGGAGCTTAGACACATGGGAGCGGAGCTGCTCGAGGATGGCTCGAAGGGTGCGCGCGTCGATCTGCTTTCTTCACGGGATGGAGTAAAGGTTCCCCTGCGCTATGAATCTGACGGCATTAAAAAGCTTGTTTCCATTCTCTCTCTGCTCGTTCTTGCCTATGGTGATGAGAACGGTTGCGTGTTTATAGACGAACTCGATTCGGGTATATTCGAATTTCTTCTGGGAGAAATCCTCCAATCGATAGCCGGCGGCGGACGCGGCCAACTGGTTTTCACGGCGCATAATCTCAGGCCCCTCGAGATATTGCCGACCCAATGCATCGTCATGACGACCACGGACGCCGATGATCGCTATCAGAGGTTCAAGGGGAACAAGGCCACAAACAACCTTAGGGATCAGTATTTGCGCGCGGTGCTTCTCGGCGGGCAAAAACACCCTGTCTATCGACCGACCGATCGTGCCCGTATCGATTCCGCTTTCTGGAAAGCCTCTAACGCCAAGGAGATCGATTCGGACTTCGATTCCTTCCTAAACGCCTTGAAGGGAGGGGTCGATGCCTAGCAAGAAAAAGGTCGTGCTGTTTCTCGTCGAGGGACCAAGCGACGAGACGGCCATCAGGGGTCCTGTCAACTTGCTTATCCAGAGCTCCTTCAACTCGGACTCCGCGTCATTTCACGGAGATGTCACGACTGCGCAAATCGAATATCCGACCTTCTACCGGATCAAGGACAGTATCAGAGACACCGTAAAGACATTTGTCGAAGATTACTTGAGAGATACCAACCCAGGATATAAGGCAAAAGACATTCATTGCATTGTCCATATCATGGACACAGACGGGGCGTTTATTGATGATTCCATGGTTGTTTGGCCGAGGATGGGCAGGCGTTAACGTATAGAGAAGACCGCATTGAAGCCCCGAATCCTCGCTCTATTCAAAAAAGGAACGCCCGGAAGAAGTCGGCGATGCTGCAGCTTTCAAGGATAAGCAAGCTGACCATCAACAGGGTGAGGGTACGCTACCTTCCATTTTTCATGTCGCGAAATCTGGAACACGCTCTCTACGGATTGCAGGGTGATTTCGACAACGAGACGAAGGGAAAGCTGGCTCATTTGTTCCATCTTGAATGCCAAAAGAATCCCAGGTACTTTCTCGACTGTCTGGAGGAGGCGACGTGTTGGGCGGCCGGAAGCCACGAAGAGTCTTGGAGCGCCCTTGGGGAGGGCGCGAACTCCCTCCATCGCGGAACCAATCTCGGACTCCTGTTCAACGAATCCGACGATCACTATTTCCTGGGTGAGATTTAAGCTGCCTTCGCCGGCCGAACGAGATTCGCCGTTGACAGTTTGATGCAATACGCTTGGACGCAGCGTAGTACTTATCGTTAAATTGACGAGCATCGCATTCTGCTCAAGGTCGGATTCAGATCGCTGCTGGACTGCGTTATGCAAGGCTCCAGGCTTCGTCCAGCTCCGCCGCGCAGCTCTCGAGCACGCACCTCACGGCGGCTATCTCCGACGGGGTCACGCGCCCCCCGTCCGCCTTCTCCTCGAGCATCGCGAGGATCGACGCCGCGCCTTCGATGCGCTCGGTCGAGCGCACGATTGCGTCGACGGATTCTTTGGGTAGGGTGTTCAATGGGGTGCCTTTCATAGGGCGTCCTTTCCTAGGCGCTCGTCACCGAGGGAAGAAGGCCTCAGGGGCATGAAGAGAGAGGCATCCACCTCAGTTGTCACCCTGTTGGGAAATGTACGCCAAATACCCAAAACAGCAGATGCCCCTCTGTCCGGTATTTGGCGTACGAATATTCAATTAGGGTGACCGTCTCATTATAAGCGCAGCCCTCCCGTCCCTACGGAAAATCCGCGAGGCGGGCGCTGTCCGGGGCTGCAGACGGGAAGCGGCCGGCGGGGCTCCTACATGAACCTGAAGACGGCCCTGAAGAGCCATCGGGCGAAGCGCACGACGATCCTCACGACGCAGCCCTCCTTCCCGCGGCTGCGCCGCCCTCCATCGAGTCGCACAGGGCGAGGTAGCGCCCGTAACGCTCCTCGCACGCCTCCATGTGCCTCGCGAGCGCCTCGTCCGCCTCGCATTCCGCCTCGAACTCCTCCCTCGACGCCCCGGGCTTGCGGTCGTAGAGCAGCGACAGGATCACGCTGCGCCGCGCGGCGACCCTGCGCCAGAGCTTCGCGAACCCCGGGTCCGCCTTCGCGAGGCCCTCCATGTCGAGGGGCTCCCCGTCGCAACCCATGGCGTCCGGGGGTATGGGTTCGTCCGACCACACGGGCAGGCCGTCGTCGCCCTCGAGCCACCTCGCCAGGTTCTTCGCGAGCCGGCCGTCGTCGCCGTTGCGAGCGCGGTAGCTCTCGGCGTATGCGGCGTAGGCGTCCGCGATCTGGCCCGGCAGGTATCCCTCGGCGACCCTCTTCTCCCAAACTGCGAGGCAGGACCTCTTGAACCTGAGGGAGGCGACGGGCTTTATCGACATCGCACAGAGCCTCTCGAACTCCTCGGGGAACTCGCCTCTCCTGTAGGGCTCGAAGCCGCCGCCTCCCTCGTCCCCGGCTTCCCGCGGGGAGGAGGATAGGGGCTGTTGATTGGATTCAGGGGTTTTATCCCATGAGTAATTAATAGCGCCGGGTTCTCCAGATCTGGGTTTTCCGGATGTGGCCGGACCAGATACGGATTTTCCCGTTCTGGGGACAACCTGGGCTTTCTCGGCGCCGCAGCCTTCCTCCACGGAATCGCGCGCCTTCGTGGCGCGGTCCTTGCGGACGAACTCGGAGAGGATCGCGAAACCCTCCGCGCGCAGCTCCTCGGCCACGGCGTCGTGCATCGCGGGGTCGTCGAGCGTGATCCAAGTGGCCTCCTCGGCCTTGAGGAACCTGCCCGCCTCCCCGCGCTTGCGGGCGCGGATGACGTAGCCCGCCGCCCCAACCTCCTTGATGCCGGCGGACACCGAGTCGACGCCGTCTTTCACGAGCGAGGCGAACCCCCGGATGGTGAAGACCCACTCGGGGTTGCCCTCGAGAGAGCGGATCTGGCAGTAGATGCCCTTCGCCTTGAGCGACAGCTCGCGGTCGAAGAACACCGTGTTCTCGACGTGGGTGAAGGAGCCCTTGCCCCTGTGGATCACATTGCCCACGGGTCCCCTCCCTTCCCCCGGGCGGCGCGCTTGCGCTCGGCCTGCTCGAGAAGCTCGAGGGCACGCACGACGCGGGCCTCGACCTCCTCGCGGCTCGCCGACGGCCTGAAGAACCGCGCGATGCTCCTCTTCGGAATCCTGAACGACTCGACCTGGTTCGGCTTCTCCTCCTCCATGATCGAGCGGATGAGGGCCTCGCCGAGCTCGCCCTCCTGCGAAAAGCGCTTCATCTTCAGGGCCTGCGAGTGGGACGGGGTGCAGGCGTTCTCCCGCATCGCGTCGAGGAGCGTCTCCTGCTCGCGCCGCGAGAGGTAGCTGACCTCGACGGCGGGGAGCATCCGCATGCGCCCCTCGTCCACGAGGTCGAGTATCCCCGGGACGAGGTGGGTGAGCCTGATGTAGCGCCTCACCTTGTCCTTGCTCACGCCGAGCTCCTCGGCGAGCACGTCCCTGGATTTCCTGCCCTTCAACTTGTGCGCATTTTGCGCACAAGTCAGGTCGGTGCGCTCTCCCTGGCGCCGCATCGCCTCGAGCCTCATGGAGTACGCGAAGGCGCGCTCGCTCGGAAGGATGCTCTCGCGCTGCAGGTTGGAGTCGACCATGGCGATGACGGCCTCGTCCTGCGTCATCTCCCTCACAATGCACGGAGCCTCCGCGAGGCCGGCGAGCTCGGCGGCGCGCTTGCGGCGGTGCCCGCTCACTAGCGTGTACCTGCCGCCGTCCCCCGGGATCACGGTCAGGGGGACGAGCACGCCGTTCTCCGCGACGCTCTCGGCGAGCGCCTCCATCTCCTCGTCGTCGGCGACTCGGAACGGATGGTTCGGGAACGGATCGATGAGGCCGAGCGGGACCGACGCCACGGACCCGGCCGCCGCGGAATCGCGCTCCTCCTGGGACGTGAACAGGTCGTCGATGCTCGGCAGCGGCACCGCCGCCCTCCTCCTAGCCACGGCGCACCTCCTCCGCGAGGCGGGAGAACGACGCGGCGACCTTGCCTTCGGGGTCGTATGCGAATACGCTTTCACCCGCAGCGGCCGCCTCCGCGGCGGAAACGGCGCGGGGCACCACGGTCTCGAAGACGCGGTACGCCTTCCCGTACTGGCCTCTGACGGTGCGCTCCACGTCCCTGGCGAGGTTGTTGCGGGAGTCGTAGAGCGTGACGAGGATGCCTTCCACGGAGAGGCCGGGGTTTATCTGCCTCCTGACCCGCGCCACGGTCTTCAGGAGGCCGGTCATGCCGGATGCCGGGAGGTATTCGGCGGAAACCGGGATGAGGACGCTGTCCGCGGCGGCCAGTGCGTTGATGGGGATTATTCCCAGGGTGGGCGCGCAGTCGACGATGACGTAGTCGTAGTCCGACTTGATGGGCGCGAGCCAGGCGCCCATCATCCGCTCGCGGGACATCGCCATGAACACCGCCATCTCCATGGCGGCGAGCTCGATGTTGGAGGGCATGAGGTCGACGCCCTCGCGGTGGCGGAGCATCCCCGCCGCAGGGTCGTCGTCCGAGCCCTCTATCGCAGCGGAAAGGTGGGTGGCGAGGGTCGTCTCAAGCGAGTCCGGGTCCCTCCATCCGAGGGACTTCGTCAGGTCTCCCTGGGGATCGGCGTCGACGAGAAGCACCCGGTCCCCCGTCCTGGCGAGCGCGACCCCCAGGCTCAGCGCCGTGGCGGTCTTGGCCGTCCCTCCCTTCTGGTTGGCGACGGCTATCGTCCTGCATGTCATCTTGCTTCCTCCCACCTGCGGCGCTGCCGCGTCTCGGGAGGTCAGGAGGTTTCGGAATCGCAGTCGGGAGCGGGGCCTTATTGCCCTGCGGCCTTCGGCCGACCGTCCGCGCGTTCGCGTATCTCCTTCGGGAACGGTCGTCCCCATGCGGAATACGCGGTTGGAAAGCGCGGGAACTGGACTGGAATTTCCAGTGTTTCTCCCGTTTCGCAAACCCATCCCACTGAAGGCACGTGAATAGAGAAAAGCCCTCTGACGTGGGATTATTTAGAAAATGGGTTTGCAAGGGAAGTTAGCGGAACGTGCCAGCCAAAACATTGGGAAGCTTGGGCCTTACCACTTGGCGACACCCGCATGATGACAGATTATAGCGCAACTATTCACAATACGCAGACGGAAAATGTTTCACGTGAAACATCCATGAGAGCAGGGCCGGACATGATACAACACGGCCCCCGAACCGGAGTCCGGGGGCCGTGGCGCGTCCAAGGATTTGGATGAGCCGGAGCTACTTCTTCGCGGCGCCGATACGGCAGATGGTGGTCCCGCAGTCGGGGCACTTGCCCTTCGTGATGGGCTTGCCGTTCTTCGTCGTGCCCTCGACGGGGTCCTGCATGATCTTCTTGGCCTTGCACTTCACGCAATACGCTTCAATAGCCATGGCTTCCAAACACCTTTCTGTTCTTTGTTGAATCGGGCGCTGCGCCCGCGTGAGAACGCGCGAGATTCAAGAAATCTTACGAGCAATACACGGCCGCCATTATACGGTACCGCGATGCAGGCGCACCGGGGATGCCGATGCGCCTTTATATATTCTTCAACAACTCCATAACGAATTCCGCATTGTTGTTCAAAGTTTCCTCGTCGATACTCTCGAGAACGTCGTCGCCCTGGGCGAAGAACGCCGGTTTCGCGCCATCCATACCGGCAAGGTGCATAGCCTGGAAACCCTGCTTGATGGCAACCGAAGCCGCACTGTCCTCCCACATGATAGACGCGGTGCCAATCGACAGGCCGGTGGCCTGCGATGCCTTCTTCGTGTAACGCTTCATACGGGAGGATGCCTTGACCTTGCGATACATCCCCTCGCGCTCGATCATGCAGAGCTCGCCCGCTCCCAACGCGTCAATATCGATGATGATGGAGCCGCGCAGGTCCTGGCTGTGCTCGGCGAGGAACGCGTGCATGCCGCCGTGCTGTGCCAGCTCGGAGCCCAGCGCCACGAACCACACCTCGGTGTTGATGTCGGGGTTGCGGAACTGGTAGATCTCCTTGAGCTCGGGGGGCGTCGCCAGCTCGTCGGGATGAGCGGCCAGCAGGTCTTCCTCGTGGTTCAGCTCCTCGGGCGCCACGTCGTTGGCACGGCCCATGCGCAAGCGCGAGAATCCGCCGCCGTTCCAACGCCGGCCGGCATCGGAGCGGAACGCGTCGTCCTCGTACTCGTCCACGTCGTCGAGCGAGAAATCGTCATCGGCGAAATCGGCGACGGGAGCGGTGCTCGTGACGCCCGCGAACGTGTCCTCGGGGCTCTTCCCCGCCAAGGGAGCCAGGTAGGAGTCCTCTTCTCCGTCATCGACGTAGGCATCGTCCTCGTACGTCTCCTCGTAGTAGTCCGGGGCGGCGTTCTGGTCCTCGCGGAAGCTCTCCCAGCCGCCGCGCGCCGCGCCGGCGGTGCGGGCATCGAACGTCTCGTCGACTTCGAGCCATTCTTGCGGCGTGGGCTCCTCTTCCTCCTTGCGCTTGCGGAAGCGCAGCTTGTCGAGGAAGCGGTGTGCGCGCGACTTCGGCATTTCCACGTAGCCGGTGCCCGCGAAGGCGCCCGTTTCGGTGTACTCGCCCTCATAGGCGGAGTCATCGGCATCGTCCACGTAGATGTCGTCGGGATCGACGTTCTCGAGCAGTTCGTCGCCCACCGGGGCGAATGCGCCGGTGGCGCCGGCCGGAACGAAGGCGCCGGCCGTGCTCACGGCGGCATCGTCGGGACGCGCGATGGCGCCGGACAGCGAGGGAAGCGCGGCGCGCAGGTCGGGGCGTTGGGGAGCCGGGGCCGCAGGAACGGCGGCGTCGGCTGCGGGAGCGACGGCATTCGATGCGGGCTCGATGGACGGAAGCATGGTGAGCAGGCTCTTGGCCGCGCTCTTGCCTGACGTCTCGGCCTCGGCGAGCGGCGCACGCTGCTTGGGCAGCTCGGTGATGGGCGTCAAGTTGGCCGCCGCCACGCCGATATCGGGCAGGACGATGGGACGACGCTGCAGGGCAGGAGCACCCTCGCCATCTGCAGGGGACGCAGGGGCAGACACACAGGCGGCCTGCGTCGACAGGGCGTCCTGCGTCGGCTGAAGATCGATGCGCCCGCTGTCGCCGATAGGCGCGGCCGTCACGTCGACGCGGTTCGCGGTGCGATTCACCTCTCCGCGCTCCTCAAGCTTCTCGGCCTGGGCCTTCGCCGGGTCGAGGAACGAGGGCATGGGCACGTCCCCCACGGGCGGCACGTCGCCGAGGCGCAGCGCGCTCACGTCGATCGGCGGCATGGCGCAGGTAGCGCCGGCGTCGGGAGCGGCCGTTCCATCGGGCGTCTCGAAGCGCACCTCCGGCACAGCCGTCGAGGCCTGCGCGGGGGCCGTTTCGGCGGCGCCGCCGTCCACCGTGATGGTAACGGTGCTCGCAAGCGCCTCCGCCTGCCCTTCCGCCGTGGATTCGTCCGCGCGGCTCGCCTGCGGCGCCTTGACCTCCATGATGCCCTCGCGCATGGTCTGCAGGCGCGCTTCCATGTCGGACAGCGGGGCGGAGGGCTCCTCGGAGGCGCCTTCCGCGTTGTCGCCGAGGGCGGCATCGAGGGCGTCGGCATAGCGCGAACGGTGCACCTGCTTGTTGTCGACGGGCTTCTTGGCCTTCTCCTGTGCCTTCTTGAACCAATCCGGCACGCCGTCGCTCGAAACGGGCTCGGCAGCGGGCGCGGACGGGGCCGGGAAGGGCGCCGGAATGCCCGCAGCCGCGGCCGCGGCTGCTTCGGCCCCGCTCAAGGCGGCAGCTTCGGCGTTTGCGAGCGCCGCCTGCACCGTCTCGGCGGGAATGGTGGTGAACGCCTCACGGGTTTCGCCGCGCTGCGCCTGGAAGTCGACGTCGGTCGGGCTCGGCAGCGGGGGCTCCTTCACCTGGACGAGGTTCTCGGCCAGGTCGGTCGACAGGCGCCCGCTCACCGGCTTGCCCGTGAGCGCGGCAACGGCGGCCTTCGCGGCCGCCAGGCGCGCGGCCTCGCTCTGGGGGGCGGGCTCGGGAGGCTTCACGTTGGAGGCCGCATAGACGATCTCCACGCCCTCGGGCACGAGGCCGGCCGCACGAGCGGCCTCCTCGCCATGGATGGCAGCCCCTTCGGCGCGCGCGGCCAGCTCGGCCTCGCTCACCCTTCCGCGGCCCACCCGGCGCGCCACGTCGAGCAGCACGGAGACGCCCGAGGCGTTGCAGTTCGCGGCCTCGTTGTAGGCGGCGAACTTGTGCGCGGCCGCCTCCAGAACCGGCAGCGCCACGAAAACCAGCACGATGGCCATGAGCACGTTGAGCACGATCTCGGTGGTGCCGGTGGCATGGAGGAACAACGTCGCCCGCAGGACGAGCAGCAGCGGGACGGCCACCATCGCGCCGAGGTTCACCCAGCGAAGCACCGGCAGCGCCGACAGGAACGGCTGCTTCAGCTCGGAGCGCACCTTGCCGCTGTCGTAACGGGCCACGAGAATGATCTTGCGTCGGCGCGAGCCGCCCGCCTCGGCCGTGTAGCCGGGCTCGTACTTCGCCACGACGTTCTGGCTGACCCCGCGCGCGAAGGCCTTGGACAGCACCGGGCGGTCGAGCACCTCGGCAACCAGCAGCAACAGGGCGATCAAGGACACGATGAGGGCCGGGATGGCCATGACGGACAGGAACAGCGCCAACACGGCCACGACCAGGGTGGCGCCGCAGCAGATCGCGCGGGGCGCGTCGGCGCTTCCCGCACCGCTGAAATCCTCGATGACGGCCGACAAGCCGGCTTCCTTCTGCATCTGCTCGGTGATATACAGCGCAGCCTGCTGTTCTTCTTCCGTTCCGGCAGGACGCGGGCCTATTTGCTGCGACAAATATGCAACGTGGTCTAGAATTTCCGGCATACCCTTTGCCTTTCGCTCACGATCTAGTGACATCCTGCTAGGCATATATGCTGCTAGTATACGCTATTTGCTAGTGGTTCCCAAATAATCACGAAGAAACGCATCCGCAGCTCCAGCTTGTGAACGAGCCGTTGAATAGGTCTCGAAAAACGGGTCGGTTGCCTGCTCGTACGCTTCGAAAACCAGCTGCGCCACATCGTCGGGAAGGGCGGCGGCCAACGCCGCGGCGTCGGCGTCCGCACGGTTGTAAGCGTCGTTCTGGGAAACGGCCTCTTCCTTGTTCTTCGCCAGGAACGCATCGTCGGACGCCAGCGCGTAGCCCATAGCCTCGATGCGCTTTGCCACGTAGCCGAGCAGGCCCGCCAGATCGACGTCATCGTACGTGGCGGCAAGCTCTTCGAGTGCCGCCTGGGCGTCGGTGAAGGCGGCGGCGGCCGCGTTGGTCTTGTCTTTGGAGGCCGTCACGTGCTCGGCCGTGGTGTTGGCCACCAAGGCGGCGGCATCGCGGGCGAGCGCGTCCGCATCGACAACCCCCTGCCACGCCTCCCTCACGGCTCGGGCGGCCTCGTCCGCGCGCTGCGCCTGCCCGACGATCTGCCGGCCGCTCTCGATCAGCGCGGTTCGCGCGCTCGTGGCGGCAACGGTCTGGTTCGCCGCCTCCTTGTCCTCGGATTCCCGCAGGTCGACCGACACGCGGCGGGCGGCGGCATCGGCCTCCTCAAGCTGCGCGAGCGCACCGGGAAGCTTTGCGAGCACGTCGTCGGCTTTGGCCAGGGAACCGGCATCGAGCGGATTCGCCACGATCCCGTCCAGGGCCACCACCGTCTCGTCGGCCTCCCTGATAAGGTCGAGTGCCTCGTCGAGTTGGGCCACCTGGCTCATATGCCGTTGATGGTCCTGGTAAAGGTACCATCCTCCCGCACCGGCAAGGCAGAGGCCCACCACGACGACGAGGCTCGCCGCCAGCATGCGATGAAGACGGCGGCGGGCTTTGCGAAGGGCGATCTCCTCCTCGGGAGAACGAGCCGGCTTCGAGGGGACGGACTTGGCGGGGGAAACGGTTCCCGAGACCGGCGTCGCCGCGCCGGCAGCAGCCGTTTTACGCGGCGCGCCCGGAGGCGGCGCGCCCGGCCCCGCAGCGCCCGACTTCGGAGAGCCGACATCCACCGTTCCCAAAGAAGAGGCAGGAGAGGGGTTCTCCGCCGAGGCGAACTCCCCGCTCGAGAGCAGCAGGCCGCGTTCCTTCGTGGGGGTGGCGATGTTCTTCTTCCGACGAAGCGGCAAGGTGAACAGGGATATATGCCCGAACCGGGACGGGCGCGAGGCGGCGTCCTTGCCGACATCGCCCTCCAGCTCGTTTTTGGCAGCGTCGAGCACACTGAACGAGATTTCGTTCGACGTGCCCACCGTATGCCGCTTGATGTGGGCGGCCCGCCCCAGCTTGTCGTTTCGCTTACCCATGCATCGGCTCCGCGGGAACCGCCGCCCGTCAGGCGTGCGACCCGTCGTTTGCGGCCGCTGAAAGCTCCGCCACGATCTCGGCGCACGTGCATACCTTGATGGTGCGGCTGGGCAGCGAGTTCAGGAACGCCTTGCCGTACCCCTTCGTCACCAGGCGCTTGTCCGCCAAGATGAGCACGCCGCGGTCGTCCGCCTTGCGGATGAGGCGGCCGGCCGCCTGCTTCGTCTCCAGCACGGCCTGTGGCAGCACGTAGCGCCTCCATGCCTGGTCGTCGCGAGCGGCACGCTCGCACGAGAGCGGGTCCGTGGGCTTCGAGAACGGCAGCTTCGGTATGACCACGCCCTTGAGCGTGGCGCCCGGTGCGTCGAAGCCTTCCCAGAAGCTCTTGAGCGCGAACAACGACAGATGCTCGTCTGCAAGGAAGTCATCGCGCAGGCCCTTGACCGACACGCCCCACTTCTGGCACACGAGGCGCAGGTCATCGGTCTTGATCGCCGGCTGCACCACGTCGAAGCAGCGTTCCATCTCGCGGCGGTTCGTGAACAGGGTAAGCATCGAACCTTGCTGCGCGCGGTGCACATCCACGAGCAGCCCCTGCAAACGCTCCAAGTAGGCAGGGTCGTTCGGCTCGGGCATGTCCGAGGCTACATACACCGTCATATGCGCGTCGAAGTCGTAGCTCGAGTCCAGCTTGCACGCGCGGCAGCGTGACAGCTCGCCGGCGTTCAAGCCAAGGGCCGCTTCGAAGGCGTCGAACTTCTCGTCCACCGCCAACGTGGCGCTGGCGTACACCACGGAATGAGTGCGCGCGTACAGCGTCTCGTTCATCGCATCGCCCACGTTGAGCAGCAGGGCCTCCAGCTTGTCGGTGGCCTTGTCGCTCTTGCGGCAGAGCGATGCCGCGTAGGCATAGCCGTCGGGCGCTTGCACGAGAATCAGTTCTACAGCCCTGATCTGGTCTTTCAGCTCCATGGCAAGAGAGGCTATCTCGCGCTGCACGTCAGCGGCACCGTCAACGTCCTCCAGGTAGCCCACCAGTTCCTGGCACGGAGTGACAAGCTTCTCCGCCGCCGCGGCCATCATGCGGCCAAGCGATGCCACCCGCTCGAACGTCTCACTGCGCCTGATGCCGTCGTTGAGCCACAGCTCCACGTAATCATAGGCCTTTCCGCGCTTGTTCGCATCGAAGAACAGCAGGTCCTTCAAGTGGGCGGTGAACTCGCGGGCGGCTTCGCCGTAGGCCTTGCCTGCTGCGCGCGCTTTGCCGGTGAGGGCATAGAACAGCACGGCGCCCTCGCCGTTTTCCGGCGCAACCACGCGGCGCTCGGCGCGCAGAAACACGTTGCGCGATGTCTCCTCGGCAGATACGCGGGTGGTCAGGCGCAGGATATCCTCGGCAGACAGGGCCAGCGAGAAGGCGCGGCGGGCTTCGACTTCGGCTCCATGAGCCTCGTCAACCACCCAGTAGCGTATCGGCGGCAGCAACCCCCCGTCGGCAGCCAGGTCGCAGAACAGCAGGCTGTGGTTCGTTACCACGATATCCGCGCTCTCGGCGCGGCGGCGGGCGCCGTGCACGAAACACGACGTGCCGAAATAGGGACACTTACGGCGCAGGCAATCGTGGCTGGTCGTGGTGATGGCGAAACGTGGGAGCGTGCGGTAGTCGATCTTCAAGCCGTCCATGTCGTCGTACTCGGTCTGCTCGATGTACGAGAGCAGCGCGGCGAGCGCAGGTGCCTGCGACTGCTCCTTGCCGGCAACAAGGCACATGCCCGGTCCTTCGACGGCCAAGCGGTCGATCTTCCGCAGGCACGGATAATGGGAGAATCCCTTGAGCGCGGCATAGGTGAGCCCTTCAGCGCCCTCACCAGGGGCATCAGCATTATCGCACGGAGCATTTCCACCGGTGATCCCCGCCTCGGCAAGCGCGGTGCCCAGCGCCGGCAGCTCATGGTAGACAAGCTGGTCGAGCAGGGCGTTGGTCTTCGTCGCAATACCCACGGCGATATTGTTCTTGCGGGCCGTCAGCGCTGCCGGAACCAGGTACGCCATAGACTTTCCCACACCCGTACCGGCCTCCACCATGAGGTTTTCGGAAGCGGCGAAAGCGGCACGCACGGCCTCGGCCATTGCCAGCTGCTCGGCGCGCGGCTCGAAGTCGCGATAGAGTCCTCCCACCAGCCCTTCGGCGGCGAAAGCGGCAGTGATCTCCTCGTCAGAGGGGAATGCCAGATCGCGGAGGGGGTCGGCCGCTATGGCATCGGCATCCGTCTTCGGCTTGCGGTCGAACTTCGCCACACGTTCACGGCGCAGGGCGCGCAGCGAGAAGCGCTGGCGTGCTGCCTCGGATGCTGGTTTTTCCAATTCGTTCGTTTGACCTGCGCATATGATACTATCATCGCCGCTTTTGCCAGCGAAATAATCGAACACGACCTGGGTTGGCCATTGCTCGGGCATCGCCATGCGCGCGATCTCGCGCACGAGCGGCACGGGCATCGTTCCGACAGCCGCCAAGAGGATGCGGAAGATGGAACAGGTGGCCTCGACATCGGCATCGGCCCGATGCGTCGAGAGCGGGGCGCCGAACGCCTTCACCAAATCGAGCAGACGGTGCGACTTCAAACGCGGGAGCGCGATGCGCGCAAGGTCGAGCGAATCGATCCATGTGTTCTCCAGCAGCGGGTAGCCACTGGGATGCCGGGTGGTGAACGTGCGGTCGAACTCGGCATTGTGCGCGACGATTTTCGCGTCCCCCACGAATTCCGCCAGTTCAGATAAGGCCTCGGATGGAAGTGGCGCATCCGCCACGTCCTCGTCGTGGATATCGGTCAAGTAGGCGACGTCTTCCGGGATAGGCTTTCCCGGGTTCACGAACGTGATGAACCAGTCGACGATCCTCCCCTGCTCCATGCGGGCGGCAGCGATCTGCGTCAGCTCGTCGTGATTGAACGAGAATCCTGTCGTCTCGGTGTCGACGACCACGATATTGCGATCAAGATCCCCGAAATCGCTTTCAGCGGCGATTGCCGGCAGCGAAGCGTAACGCGCCTCGATAGCTGCAGGCGTCCCATCGCTTATAAAGGTTTGCAGGATACCATGCGCCTGCTCGCTGTGCTTTTCCATAACGATCAGCCTACCATCTCTCAACTGTTCGCACAAACTGAAACGCCCTTGCCCGGGTAAAAGCCCATCCAACCTCAGAAATGTTTCACGTGAAACATTCATGGTACACTTGATTCTGCACCTGAACCGCTCGAGGGGATACCATGGAAACCACCTACACTGGATTTTACGCACGCTTCGATACGCCGTCCAAAAAAGACGCTGCAGTACTGCTTGGAGCCGACAACCTTGTCGGCGACCTTTTCGACGTGGAATTCGTCACAGAAGAGGGAACAGCGGTAGCCTGGATGGTAAACCGTTTCGGCAACCGCGTCGCTTTCTTCGATGCGGACACGACGAGGCGGCTCCGCGTGCTTCATGCTCGCGATTGGAAGATCAAGGCGCTGCTCTCTTTCGTTGCTTTCACCGACAGCCCGGAGCCGGGCGAATATTGGGGCGAAGCTGCCGTCCTCTGCTTCTCGCCGGAACACGAGCAGGCCTTCAACACGTTTGCAGATAACATTGCGAAGCGCCTGATGGAGGGAATCCGCCCCGAAGTCGATCTTGGCGAGCAGGGTGTCAAGCAGATACTCGAGAGCAACGGCACTTGGTCGCCCGCGAAAACAGTGCCCCTACCAACCAAGAAGCCGGGCACGGTGATCATGAAGGGCCGCCGCAAGATGTCGGAGAAGCTCATCGAGCAAGGACGCAAAGGGAACAAAGGCTGCTATGTGGTCAGCTGGGTGTTCATACTTGCCGTGGTTGCGCTTGCTCTGTTCGGACTGAAATCTTGCGGGGTTTTCTAACGCCCCTCAGATGTTTCACGTGAAACATTCTTGGTAACCTGTTATTGAAATAGCCGATTGTTTCACGTGAAACAATCGGCTATTGTTTACTCATGCCTATTATTTCTCGATGTTTCACGTGAAACATCGAGTTCTCTACTAGCTCAACCTCCGCGCTGCCTATTTCTTCTCCAGCGCGAATTCGATCAGCATCGTGCATAGTTCGGGAAACGATATTCCGGCGGCCCGTGCTGCATCAGGAAGCAGCGAGGTGCCCGTCATGCCCGGGATGGTGTTCGTCTCGAGTATCCACCAGTCCCCTTCGTCATCCAAAATGAAGTCCGATCGCGAAACGCCTGCACATTCGAGGGCTTTATGCGCTTGCACCGCCATATTCTGAATCTGCCTCGTCGTCTCCTCCGACAGAGGCGCCGGACAAAGATGCTGCGAAGCACCTGGCTTGTATTTCGCTTCGTAATCATAGAAGTCGTTTACCGGAACGATCTCGATAATCGGAAGGGCTCGCGGGTTATCGTTGCCGATAACAGCCACGGTCAGCTCCTTACCTTTTATATAGCGTTCAACCAATATCTCATTATCGAGCTCTCGGGCTTTTTCGATCGCTTCCTGGATAGCATCGTGCCCCTCGACGATAAAAACGCCTAGAGCGCTTCCTTCCGTAGCAGGCTTTACCACGCAACGTTCCCCAAGGCTGCCGACGATCTCCTCAACGTCGACAGTGTCGTTGACACCCAGCGTGATCGATGGAGGCGTCGAAATTCCGGCTGCCTGGTAGAAAACCTTAGACTTCACCTTGTCCATGGCAAGGGCGCTCGACCAAACACCCGAGCCAATATAAGGAAGCCCGATCATCTCGAGCATTCCCTGCAGCGTTCCATCTTCCCCATACTTGCCGTGCAAGCAGATGAATGCCACATCGAATCCTCCGTCGATAAGCGTTTTCAGGTCGTCTTTATCAGCAGGATCAAGCGTCGTCACCTGAAAACCTGCCTCCGTCAAAGCCTGATGGGCTCCTTCGCCCGACGCGAGCGATACTTCACGCTCCCCGCTGATGCCGCCTACGAGCAGCGCAACATGGCAATGCTGGGGGTCAACGCATGCAACCATGAAACGAACCTTCTTTCGTTGAATAGCCAATAGCTTGCTGAGTATAGCAATGTTTCACGTGAAACATTTCAAACAACCGTGATGAGATATAATGCGGCCATGATAAAACCCATCAAAACATATTCACTCAATAACCTCAAGCAGCTCATGAAGGATCTCGGCCAACCATCCTTCAGGGCAAAGCAGCTGTACGAATGGCTATACCTGCACCACGTGGGCAGCTATGACGAGATGACGAACCTCCCTCAAACCTTACGCGTGCAGCTGTCCGCCGACTACCCCCTGTTCACTCCCGCTGTCATCGATTCCCAAACCTCTCAAGACGGGACAGCCAAATATGTGATCTCCTATCACGATGGGGCGCGTGTCGAGACGGTCGCCATACCCTCGTCTGATGGCAGGCTCACAGTGTGCTGCTCCACGCAGGCTGGATGCGCCATGGGATGCACTTTCTGCGCCACGGGCAAAGAAGGCTTCACCCGCAATCTCTCGGCTGGAGAAATAGTCGATCAGATTCTGATTGCCCAGACACGGATGGGAGAGCGCGTCTCCAATGTTGTGGTTATGGGACAAGGAGAGCCTTTCCTCAATTACGAGCAAACATTAAACGCCCTGCACATCCTTAACGACGAAAAGCTTTTGAATATCGGGGCACGGCACATCACGCTTTCCACCTGCGGTATCCTCTCTGGTATCGACCGCCTTGGCACCGAGCCCGAACAGTTCACCCTTGCGGTGTCGCTCCATGCGGCAATTCAGCGTACGCGCGACAAAATCATGCCGGGTGTTGCGAACTATGGACTTGGCAAGCTTAAAACGGTGCTTCTTAAATACATCGAGCGTACGAACAGGCGCGCCACCCTTGAGTATGCCATGATGAACCGCGTTAACGACAACGAGGAAGACCTGAAAGCTCTTATAGAGTTTTGCACAGGGTTGCTCTGCCACGTCAATCTCATCCCCTTGAACGAAATCGAAGAATCAGAATTTTCCCCCAGCAAGGCCCCGACAATGAACCACTGGTACCTGACCCTTAACAGAAGCGGCATAGAGACAACCATACGGCATTCGCGTGGAAGCGATATCGCCGGCGCATGCGGCCAATTGAAGAACGCTGTGAAACATCGCTGAGTGTTTCACGTGAAACACTCCAATCTCACCTCATAAAAAGAGCGCCTATGAAGGGCGCTCTTTCTCGAATCTGAAGTGTTTCACGTGAAACATTACGAAGTCGATGCAATCAATTCCTCGAACAACTTCTCAAGCTCTTCTTCATCCTTGAACTCGATCTCAATCTTATTCTTGCCCTGCACGGTTTTTACCCGGACGTTCGTGTGTAGGACATCCCTCAGTGCCTTCGCCACGGTTTTGAACGATTTCGGCGTCGGCTGGCGCATTTGGGCAGAGTCTGCGCTCTTCTTACCGGCAAGCAAGCGAGCAATTGCTTCGGTTTCCCTCACCGACAGCTTTTCCTCCACCAGCTTCTGGGTGAGCTTCAGTCTCCCTTCCTTAGAAGGGATGGACAAGATTGCGCGTGCGTGGCCTGCCGTGATCTTCTCCTCGAACAACAGTTGCTGGGCTTCTTCGGGAAGCTCCAGAAGGCGCAGCGCATTGGCGACCGTCGAACGTCCCTTCGACATCGCCTGGGCGACTTCCGACTGCGTCAGGTTGCGGCGCTCCATCATTCGACGGTAGCCGTATGCTTCCTCGATGGGATTCAAGTCGGAACGTTGGATATTCTCCACCAAAGCCAGCTCGAGCGCCTTGTCGTCATCCGCTTCTTTGATGCGGATAGGAACGATTTTCATACCGATCGAACGACATGCCTGCCATCGACGCTCTCCAGCGATGATCTGGTACTTGTTAGAACCGACCGGCCTTACGAGAATAGGTTGAAGAAGCCCGTCTTTTTGGATAGAGGTCGCAAGCTCCTCTATCTCCTCTTGCTTGAAGTTCGTTCGCGGCTGGTCGGGATTCGGCGATACCGATTCAAGCGGCACCTCGTCGGTTCGGCGCTGCACCACGCTCTTTATAGTCACATGGTCCTCGTCCTTGATGAAGTTGTCAGCAGGGACGCTTGTATTCTGTGGTTCAACCGGAGGAGCCGGCACTTCGACAGAAGAAGGAACCGAAAGCGGGCGCTTCACCGGCTCGTTGAGCTCTTCCGCTTCGATGATAACCCGAGGCGCCGGTTTTGCCGGCTCCGGAGGAACTGCTTCCTCGTAAGAGCCGCCCAACAACGAATTCAGACCGCGTCCTAATCCGCTTTTCGTCGATTTAGCCACGGTTTATCACTTCCTTTGCAAGATCAACGTACGACTGGGCGCCTTTACCGGACGGATCGTACTGTGTTATTGGTTGCCCGAAGCTCGGGGCCTCGGAAAGCTTGACGGTACGTGGAATAAGCGTGTCAAAAACAATTTTGCCGAAATAATTGCGCACCTCTTCGACAACCTGCTTTGAAAGCGTGGTTCTGCCGTCGTACATCGTCAACAGCACACCGAAAATATCCAACGACGGATTAAGGCGCGTTTTGACACGTTTCATCGAATCGAGGAGTTTTGTCACACCTTCCAGCGCATAGAACTCGCATTGGATGGGGATGAGCAGCTTGTCGGCGGCCACGAGGGCATTCACCGTCAGCAAGCCAAGCGAGGGAGGGCAATCGATGAATACGTAATCGTATTTACCACGCAGAGAACCAACCGAGTCGCGCAGGCGGTTCTCGCGCGCCATCTCGGCAACCAGCTCGACTTCAGCACCGGCCAGGTTGATAGTGGCAGGAATGACGTCCAATCCTTCGCACACATCGGGAATGATGACATCCTCTACCGGTACATCGTTCAACAGCACATCGTAGACGCAATGCTCGACGCGACTCTTCTCAATGCCGAGCCCGCTCGAGGAATTACCCTGCGGATCAAGATCGACCAAAAGCACCTGCTTGCCCATCTCACCGAGCGCAGCAGAGAGGTTGATTGCCGTCGTCGATTTCCCGACGCCGCCTTTCTGGTTGATGATCGCCATGACCTTCGTCTGGCCCACCACATGCTTTACCGGCGCCTTGTCCTTGAAAGACTTGATAGGTTTAAGGGGTATATCCTTTTCCACCTCGGGAACAACTTCACGCTCGACTACCTCGATATCCTCTATGACGATATCGTCCTCGTACGTCGTATTCTCGATAACGATGGGTTCTTCATTTGATTTGACAGTCTCGGCTGCTTTTCTATCACGTTTCAGACTATCGAACAGTCCCACAAAAGGCCCCCTTTCAAGAGCATTGAAGCTAGTATACCTTGTTTGTGTTTCACGTGAAACACTCAAGCGGCGGATTGACAGGGTTCTTGCAAGATCCATGCAAGAACCCTGTTTGATAAGTGCAAGGTCTAGACGGCGGGCATGCTGCATTCATGCAAGGTCCAGGCGACTGGCAGACGGTCAAAATACGGTTCCTTGGCAAGGTTGCGGCGTTATGATCAAAATAATGAAGTCATTCAACCTAAGAAGGTGTCGATGAATCGTGCCGCGCGCTCCCGTCTAGCTGAACGGGCGAGATATATGAGAAGAAATATGACTGAAGCAGAAAAGATACTCTGGTTTCGCTTCCTTCGTGAATACCCAGTCCGGTTCTCCAACCAAATCCTCGTAGGTCCCTACATCGTTGATTTCTATTGCAGAAAAGCCCGGTTGAGCATAGAACTCGATGGATCCCAGCATTACGAGGAGCACCACCGAAAATACGACGAGATACGAACCACTTACCTGGAAATGGAGGGGATCAAAGAACTACGGTTTCCAAATTCTTATATCTGGGACAATTTTGAAGGCGTGTGCGAGACCATCCACCAAGAGGTCGAGCGCCGGAGGAACGATCTTTGGTCCATCCCTCTTTCAGAAGTCAGGAACAAACGATGATGTTTCACGTGAAACATCATCGTTTGCAATCGCGCGAACATTTCGAATGTTTCACGTGAAACATTCTTTGCTAAAGCGGCTTCTTTTGTGCAAAACCGACATGACGGGGTAGTTTCAGCTTAGGACGGCCTGTTTTCTCGAAGGTTATGATCCTTCGAGATGTTTCACCATCGCTTAGCGTGAGCGTTCTATCGGAATACAGGCGCATGCCGAGCTTTTCTTGCAACGAAAGCACATGCTCCCATTCTTCTTCTTGTACGTTTGCCTTATAACAGATCAACAGGCCGCCGTTCACAAGCAAAGGGCTTGCCAATTCCATGAGAACCGACAGCTTAGAAAGGGCGCGTGCTGTCAACGCCGTGAACGCACAGGGGCGCTCATGCGCCAGATCTTCGATACGGCCACCATAGGTCGATACCTGCTCGGCTATCCCAAGCTCTGAAAGAACTGAACCGACGATAGCCATCTTCTTCTGAACGGAATCTACAAGAACGGTCTTCCTCCCTGATTCAAGCGCTAAAGGAACGCCGGGGAAGCCGCCGCCGCTCCCAAGATCGCCGTACAAACCTTCAGGGGCCTTATTTAACTCCTCGAGTCCGGCAAGCGAGTCTTCTATATGAAGTTTACGGGCTTCGTCAAGCGATGAGATGCGCGTGAGGTTCGTTTTTTCATTCGCTTCAAGGATCTTCTCCAAATAAAGATCGATGAGTTCTTCGTGCTGCATGGGCGGTCCTTCGATGCTGGGTGAGTTTTCACACAAAGTGTACCATCATGGAGAATGTTTCACGTGAAACATCACCTATAAAAAAGCCTCCCTTAAGGGAGGCTTTCAATTAACGAGGAAGGATCACGACGTGCCGGGCGCTTCCCTCGCCCTCTGAAGCGGTTTCCACGCGATCATCGTCCCGCAACGTGATATGAACGATGCGTCGCTCGTAAGGCGTCATCGGACGAAGCTTTATGCTGCGGTTCTGGCTGGCTGCGCGGTTGGCGGAAGAGCGGGCGATGGACTCTAGCTTCTGACGCTGGCGCCCCTTGTAGCCCTCGATATCGACGACGACCGGGTAGCGATACCCTATCGTGCGGACCGTGATGGCGGATACCAGGAATTGCAAAGCATCGAGCGTCTTGCCATGGCGGCCGATGAGCACCGCAAGATCGTCACCCGTGATATCGAGAATAAGCTCGCCTTCGTCTCCCTCGTACTCGTCGATCGTCACTTCACCGACGTTGAAGTACTTGAGAATATCCTGCAGCGCCGCAATGGCCGTGTCGGCAATACGGTCGAGCTCCTCGTCAGTCAGCTCGACCGGTTCCCCCACGGTTTCCCCAGCGCCCTGCTTCTCTTCGATAATTTCATCAGCCATGGCAGACTCCTTCGATAGGCAACCCAAATGAGGCGGGGGAAACCGATCCTCCAAACCTCATTGTTTCACGTGAAACAATCGGCGCGAGGCCTAGCGCTTCTTCGTCGGACGAGGCTTCTTGACCTTGCGCGTGACGTCGACCTCGATCGGCTTCACCTCGATGGTCTCGGCAGCCTCCGCATCGCGCTTCTTCATGATGCGCATGGAGATCTGCTGCTGGCCAAGGCCGATGAGCGAGGAGGCGCCCCAGAACAGCAGAACGCCGGCCGGAGAGCTCCAGCTGATCCACAGCATGAACACGCTCATGACCGCAGACATGATCACCATCTGCTTGCGCTGTGCGCTGTCCTTGTTGTTCATCTGCTGCAGCACCATGGGGAGGAACGTGGCGCCGGCGAACACCACCATAAGAATCAAATAGGGAACAAATGTTCCAAAACCCTGGGCGAACGCCTCGGAAGGCCGCTCGACGAGGCTGGGAACCAAGTTATAGAACTCGTACGTGGAGCCCTCGGTACGGGCACCCATCTCGGAAAGCACCTGGAACAAGGCCATGAAGATGGGCATTTGCAAAAGCATGGGCAGGCAGCCGGCCAGAGGGTTGAACTTCACCTCGGCGTAGAGCTTCTGCATCTCCTCCTGCTGCCGCTGCGGATCATCGGCGTACTTCGTCTGGATTTCCTTCATCAGAGGCTGAACCTTCTGCATCTGGAAAGAAGACTTCGTCTGCTTGTGCATAAGCGGCGAGATAAGCACGCGGAAGATGACCGTGACGATGATGATCGCCAGGCCCCAGTCCCTGCAGAAGTCGTAGAAGAACTGGATGATCTGGAATATCAGATCTTTAAATGCGTCCCACATGTAGCTTTTTCCTTCCTATATACCAAAGAAGCCGCACGATCCTCTCGATCAAGGGACGGGGTCGTATCCGTGAGGGCCTCCCGGACGGCATCGCAGAATCCGCTTCACCGTCAGCTTCAGCCCCTTCCAGAACCCGTAGCGCCGAAACGCGATGATCCCGTACTCAGAGCAAGTTGGCGTGAAACGGCAGCACGAGGGAAAAAGCGGAGAGATGGCCGCGCGGTAGAACGTGATCATAAACACCGCAGTCTTGCAGGGCAGGTGTTTTATGAAATCGGAGATCGTCCCCATCGCGTGAACCTCATCGCACCCCGGCTCGCTTCAACGTATCGTCACATGCTGCTAGCACTTTACTATAAGACGCCCGCACGATGTTCGACTTTGCGAGGAAAATCACATCGTAGCCCCTCCAAGGGCCGCCAAGTTCGCGACATACCGCCCGCATGCGCCGTTTGGCGCTGTTCCTCCACACCGCGTTCCCCAGTTTCTTCCCAGCAATAAAAGCAGCACGACCGGATGGGTCGTGCTGCTTTTCGTTGCGTACCACGATGAACGTGAGGTAAGGCGTGTGCAAACGCTTGCCGTGGGTAAACAGGGACGATATCTCCGTGTTGGATTTTATGGTCTCCAACCCAGAACCCCTGGTTACACGCAGAGGCGCTTGCGTCCCTTGGCGCGACGAGCAGACAGGACGGCGCGGCCGCCCTTCGTCGACATGCGGGCACGGAAGCCGTGGCACTTGGCGCGCTTGCGCGTGTTAGGTTGATACGTGCGCTTCATGGTCATTTCCCTTTCGATACTTTCAAGAGCAACTTCCAAAGTATATATCATGTTGCTGTGCCGTCAAGCGCTTTTCCCTAAAGCAGCGGCAATAAATCGAAGGAGGGGCCCTTCGGAAACAACGGAGTCATGAGGCCCGCCCGAACCGGGTTTTCCACTTAAGGAAAGAACACCTGTTCACCTCCATGCCATGTTCACAACTCTTGAAAGGGGAAAACCCATGATAGGACACCCGCCCTTGCTTTTTCCCAACAATGCCGATCAAGATTAGTGCGCGAAGTAACCGTAAGATTGTGGAAAATGGGGAAAACTGCAGTTTCATTCGGCGACCATTGTGGAAATCTCTAATGACAGCCGTTTGTCAAGAGTGCGTTTAAAAGGAATTTACAAAGGCCCTATCAGCCATTTTGGTTTCCACTCTTATTAAACAAGCTCTTGATCAGGTATTTCTTACCGAGTCACCGTACGAATTATTTACAGAAGTTGCCGTATCGCTATGTTCCTTACACCGAATCGACACCATTCACAAGAGTAGATGAATCCCATCTGGGGAAACCTTTTTCTCTCGCAAGTCAACGGAAATTTCAACAATTCAGGCGCTTTTCAACGTTTTCCAGAATCCTTCATTCAACCTCGTTCGCGGTTTTCCACTTTTTCTGAATAAAATGTTGAAAACCCTGAAAAGCCCTCTTCGTCATTGCTTTCATTTTCATCCGAAGATGAATGAAAGCAAATTCAATCCATGAATTCCGCAGGTGAATAGATTCGCGCATGAAAAAAAGGTACAATGCCGTTGAATATCTTTGAAAAATGCTGAATATCGAATCTGAAAAACGGAACACCATTGAACGACCAGATTGAACATTCAAACCAAGGCAATGAACCCGCTGATGGCAGCGCCGGTCCGTTCGACTATACCTATGTGCAGACCGTTGCGCGCATAGCACAGTACGACGACCTCCGCAGCGCGCCGCGCATCACCGAGATCCAGCCAGCGCCCACGGCGGACTTCATCGAGCACCTCGCTTCGAAAATCTACGAGCAAGCGAAGATGGCGGGCGGCACGATTCCCTACACCGTTATCCGCGAGGTGTCGGAGAACTTCATACATGCGCGGTTCGCCGAGATCATCGTCTCCATCCTTGACGAGGGGAACACCATCAGGTTCGCCGACCAAGGGCCGGGGATCATGATGAAGGACAAGGCGCAGCTGCCCGGCTTCACGTCGGCTATCGAGCCGATGAAGCACTATATCCGCGGTGTCGGGTCGGGTCTTCCCATCGTGAAGGAATACCTGGACTTCTCGCACGGCACCATCTCGATCGAGGACAACCTGGGTACCGGCGCGGTGGTCACCATCAGCCTGAAAAGCAACGAGGAGCCGGCAGCTGCCTCCGCGCAGGAATCACCTTATGACCTGCGTCGACCTGCCATGGGCGGCAAGGGGGGACGCGCACCGCAGCCGGCGATGCCGCCCCTGCCGCCGCTCTCGCAACGCGAGCGCGACTTCCTGCCCATCTTCTTGAGCGAGGGCGCCCTGGGCGTCACCGACTTGGCGCGGCTCACCGGCGTGCCCCAGTCGAGCACGTACGTGACGCTCTCCAAGCTGGAGGAGGCCGGCCTCATAGAGAAGACCGCCGGACAGAAGCGCATTCTGACCGATCTGGGCTTCCACGTGGCGAATTCGCTATAATCGCCACGAAGGGACGGATGCCCGCCGCGTCGGGCGGCGGCCGAGCGGGCCGACCGTCCGAACTACCGTAAGTGAAACCTCCTCACGAGAGGAATGCCATGGAAAGCGAAAAGCTCGAGCAAGTCTGGCGCGCAGTGTGCGACCAGGTCAAAAGCTACAACAACATAGACCCTTCGCAGATCAACGCCTTCTTCTCGCGGCTGCAGCCCCAGGCGATGAGCGAGGATTTCCTCATGCTCACGGCCGACAACGATTTCATCAAGACCTGGATCGAGCGGCACTACGTCGACTTCATCAAGCAGGCGCTCATGGATTTGTACCGCACGGCGTTCACGGTGCTCATCGAGGTGGACATCGCGGCGGAAGCGGCCAGAGCCAACCCTGCCGCCCCGGCTCCGGCGACTGGCGCTTCGACAGCAGGCGCACCGGCCGCCCCGGCGACGTCGGCCGGTGCGGCAACGGGAACGCCCGCAAGCGATGGCGGGCATGCGACGGCGGGTGAGCCCGCCGTCGTCCAACCTGCCGTCCAACAGACCGCAACCGAGCAGGCGCCCCGCGCCGCCCACGCTGCAGCCGCCTACGAGGCACGCGGCTGCGAGGAGCTGGAAGGCGACCCCTACGACGAGGACGAGACGGACGGGCCCGACAGGCCCACGTCCACGCTCACGTTCGAGAACTTCGTCATCGGCGATTCGAACCGCATGGCGTACTCCATGGCCGTGGCCGTGGCCGAGATGCCGGGCAAGGCCCATCTGAACCCCCTGTTCATCTACGGGAAGTCGGGCCTCGGCAAGACGCACCTGCTCCGCGCCATCCAGAACTACGTGCACGAGACCATGCCCAACCTCTCCACCATCTACGTGGACTCGGCCGAGCTGCTCTCCGACTACATGGAGGCGAGCGCCGCGCACGACAAGGAGAAATCCAGCTACAAGAACTTCAAGACGCGCTACGAGGAAGCCGATGTCCTGCTCATCGACGACGTGCAGTACCTGCAGGGCAAGAAGCAGACGCTCGACATCGTATTCCAGATATTCAACAAGCTCACCGGACAAGGACGCCAGGTGGTGCTCTCGGCCGACCGCGCGCCGAAGAACATCGACATCGACGAGCGCTACAAGAGCCGCTTCAACTCCGGCGGCACGTTCGATATCCAGCCGCCCGAGATAGAGACGAAGCTCGGTATCGTGAAGAGCTTCGTGGACGAGTACCGGGCCACCGAGGGAAAAGCCAGCTTCGCCATCCCCGACGACATACAGATGTATATCGCAGAGAGCTCCAGTTCCAACATCCGCGAGCTGAAGAGCGCCGTGACGAAGGTGATCTACCAGATGACGTTCTTCAACCAGCCCGACCTGAGCCTGGACGACGTGCGCAGCCTGCTGGAGAACCACTTCTCGGGCGGTCCGTCGAAGCGGCTGACCATCGCCGACATCCAGAAGGAAGTGGAGACGTTCTACAAGGTGAGCCACGCCGACCTGGTGGGGAAGAAGCGCACGCGCAACATCATCTACGCGCGGCAGATCGCCATCTACCTGTCGCGGCAGATGCTCGACCTGCCGTTCAACGACATCGGCAAGAAGTTCAACCGCGACCACTCCACCGTCATGTACTCGGTGACCAACGTGGAGGAGAAGATGAAAGAGAGCCGCGAGCTGCGCGAGGAACTGGAAACGCTGAAGCAGCTTATCCGCGAGATATAGGCTCCCATAGACCGCGGGAAAGCAGGGGGAGCAGAGGGAAAGCGAGACCCTGCTGAATGTTTCACGTGAAACATCGTGATGGTGGGCACGGCTGACCTTGGCACGTTAGTCGCGGTTCGCACACAACACAATCGGTTCGTCTGAATTCACCTGCCTGATCATTGCCTATGTTTCACGTGAAACATAGGCAATCTGCCTGGACGTCCCCTCCGGATTAATGTGAATGTTTCATGTGAAACATTCGGGCTTGGAGGTCTTCATGGAACCCCGAAGCCGCGAGCGGGCAAAGCACGAACGATCGTTCGGCGGAAAGATGACTGAAAGATGACTGGCAACTTGATGAAAACCACCGGTTCGCTTGGGAAAGATAATGAAAGCGATAAAAGATGTTGAGGGAGGGTACGTACCCTCCACGTAAGAAATGGCAATAAAAAGGGATGTTGAAGAGGGGCGATGTGAGTTATCCACAAATCCACCGTCCTTATTATTATCATTATTAAAAACTCAGATAAATTAAAGGAAGACCTTTAAAGAGAAGAATCGCGGCGGGTGCGCCGCAGGCGGCCGAAACCGATCGGCAAAATAAGCGGGAGAATTTATAATGGCAGCGCAACGGGACATGATGTTTGCCATACTGGATGGAACTGCGCACGCGCATAGGTGAGAGAAAGGGAACGCCTTGAAATTCAGCATCAACCAATCGGAACTCCAGAACGCCTTGAGCGTGGTGCTCAAGGGCGTGGCCACGCGCTCGACGCTCCCCATCCTCTCCGGCGTGCTCTTGGAGGCAGACAACGACTCCCTCACGTTGCAGACGACGGACCTCGAGCTGTCCGTCCAGTATACGGTGGCCGCCCTCGTGGAGCAGCCCGGCCGCGCGGTCGTGCCCGGCAAGCTGTTCGCCGACATCGTGAAGAACCTCCCCGACGCCGCCGTGCACGTGGAGGCCGACGAGGAGAACGCCGTCATCACCTGCGACACGGCCTCGTTCTCCATCAAGGCGCTCAACCCCGACGATTTCCCCGCCTTCCCGCACGTGGACGTGACCCAGCGTGTGGACATCCCGTTCGCCCAGTTCGCCTCTATGGTGCGCCGGGTGGCGCGCGTGGTGTCGAAGGACGAGAGCCGCGCCATCCTCACCGGCGTGCTCATCACCATCGAGGACGGGCGCTTGAAGATGGTGGCCACTGACTCGTACCGCCTGGCCATCACCGAGGCGGAGCTGCCCGAGTACGCGGGCGAGGAGTTCCAGGCCGTCATCGCCGGCACGTTCCTGCAGGACATCGCCGCCCTACCGAAGACCGACGGGCCCGTGTCGTTCGCGCTCGCCGAGAACCAGATCGTCGTGACCTACCAGGATACGGTGTTCGTGAACCGCCGCATCGAGGGCAACTTCCCGAACTACCGCCAGCTGCTGCCCGACTCCCACAGCACCCGCGTGAGCATGCCGGTCGAGCACCTCGTTGCCGGCGTGAAGCGCGCGTCGCTGCTCGGCCAGGCCTCGTCGCCCGTGCGCTTCGACATCAACATAGCCTCGCAGACCACGCAGCTCTCGTCCGTGGCCCAGGACGTGGGCTCGGCGCAGGAGACCATCGCATGCGCCGGCGAGGGCGAGGACGTGGAGATAGCCTTCAACTACGCCTACCTGCTGGACGGCCTGGCCGCCGTGGGCACCGACGAGGTGTTCCTGGAGGTGCAGTCGTCGCTCAAGCCGGGCATCTTCAAGGCCGCCGAGCCGGAGAACTTCCTGTACCTCGTCATGCCGGTGCGCATCGCCTAGGCGCGCCGCCGCGCCCCTTCGCCCCATGGACCTGCGCATCGAACGCATAGCGTTTCGCAACTTCAGGAACTACGAGTCCTTCGAGTTGGCGGGCCTGGGCCCGCTGACCGTGCTCGTGGGCCCGAACGCCGTGGGGAAGACGAACGTGGTGGAAGGCGTCCAGCTGCTCACGGCGCTGCAGTCGTTCCGCCGCCCCTCTTTGGATCAGATGGTGCGACAAGGCGCCGGGTTCGCGCGGCTCGATGCGGACGTGACCGACGGCAGTCGGGAACTCGCGCTTTCGCTCCAGGTGAGCGAGGGGAAGAAACGCTACCTGCTGAACGGGAAGGGGAAGCGCACGGCCGACCTCAAGGGGCTCGTCCCCTCCGTGACGTTCACGCCCGACGACCTGGAGCTGGCGAAAGGGGCGTCCGCGGTGAAACGCGCCGCCCTCGATGCGTTGGGCTCGCAGCTCTCGGCGAACCACTACGTCATAAAGAAGGACTACGAGAAGGTGGTGCGTTATAAAAACCGCCTGTTGAAGGACGACGCGCCGCCCGAGCTCGTGGCGAGCGTCAACGAGACGCTCGTGACGTGCGGCGCCCAGCTGGCGTGCTACCGCTCCGCACTCGTGGAGAAGCTGGCGCCCCGCGTGGCCGACTACTACGCCGCCATCGCCGACGGCCGCGAGGAGCTGCGGATGGGCTACGTGCCGTCGTGGGAACCCCACGACCCGGACCTCCCGGCCACGTTCGCCTTCGGGCGCGACGAGGCGCGCGGCCGGCTCCAGGCCGAGATCGCCCGCCGCCGCGACGAGGAGCGCGCCCGACGGCGGGCGCTCGTGGGTCCCCACGCCGACTATGTGGAGTTCTTCGTCGCCGGCCGCAACGCGGCGCTCTACGGAAGCCAGGGCCAGCAGCGCTCCATCGTGCTGGCGTTCAAGCTGGCCGAGGCCGCGCTCATCCAAGAGATACTGGGGCAGAAGCCCGTGCTTTTGCTGGACGACGTCATGAGCGAGCTCGACGCCGGGCGCCGCAACGCGCTCGTATCGTTCATCGAGGGGGACATCCAAACGTTCATCACCACCGCGAACCTCGCCTACTTCGACGAGGGCCTGCTCGCCCGCGCCCGCGTGGTGGAGCTGCCGCGGAACGGGGCGGCGGGGGAGGGCGCGCGATGAGGAAGCTCAAGGCGGACCTCGACCGGTTGAAGGCGCTGTTGGAGGAGAAGAACCCCGGCGGCGCCGAAGCGCTGCGCTTCGCCGAGGTGAACGACCTTTGGAAAAACGCCGTCGCTGTCGTGTTCGGCGGCGATTCGGCGGCCCTCGTGCTCGACCACACGAACAGCGTGTACGTGATGTCGGGCGAGCAAGGCGGCAACCTGCGGCGCTTCGACCGCCCGCGCAGCGAGACGCAGGGGCCCGTGGAGGGCAAGGTGCTGGCCGTGTACTGCGATGACAGCATGGTGCGCTCCGAGCTGGACAACCGCCAGGAGCTGCTGAAGATGAAGTTCAAGGAACAGGGCGAGGACGTGGAGGCGCTGCGGATACTGCCCTCGACCCGCGACATGAAGAACCGCCACCCTTTCCGCGAGGAGCCCGCGCGGCCCGGCGGCCCGGCACCGTCCTTCGTGCGCCCGGCGCGCACGGCCCGCGCGCTCACGGAGGAGCAGCTGGCCGCCGTGCACCAGAGCGCCGACCACGTGGAGGACCCCGCGGTGCGCCGGGCCCTCTACCGCGCCCTGCTGGCCAGCGCCGCCCGCAGCGACGGCGAGGAGGGGCGGAAGTGACGCCCGTGTCCATAACCGGCCCCAAAGGCCCTCAATCCTGCGTTCGTAAGCTTTAAAACGACTGTTTCGACAAAATTACTACACATTCACCCAATCTCCCCTCATACGGGTTGAATTGCGATGTCATCCGAACGCCCTCTCCTAGATAGGCGTTTGCGCAGTTAGCCGGACGTTTTGCAATGCGGCATACCCCCTGTTTTGATTCACGGCCAGGGGGTATGCCGGCTTGTCGGCGTGCTCGGATGAGTTCGCGGGCAGGCTCC
>NZ_PPTS01000012.1:0-33407 GCF_003340385.1 Gordonibacter pamelaeae
AGGGCCGCGTGCGCAAGATCGACCGCCACAAGCGGATGGCCTACCTCCGCTTCGACGAAGGGGGCGAGGGCGACTGCGTGCTGCAGGCCGCCCTGAACGTCCCGGTGAAGAACTAGCACGACCCCGGTTTCCCGCTGGGAGCCCAAGGCGCAAGGCGTTGGGCTCCCAGCGGGAAACCGCAGCGAACATATCCTGAGCAAGCGCAGGCGGTGCCATCGGCGGGCCAAGCGGAACCAGGGGAATGAATACTCTCGATGCCGCGGGCCGTAGGCCCGAATGGTGAAGCTATGTCCGCCTGAGCGAGGAGGCCCTCCATGTGGTATGTGATTCAGGTTCTTTCCGGGCAGGAGGACAAGGCGTGCGAGCTCATCAACCTGCATGCGGCGGGGCAGCGCTCGAAGGACGGCAGACCCGTTCTCAAAGAGTGCTTCGTGCCGCGCTACCAGGTGGAGCGCAAGTTCCACGGCCAGTACCGCACCCTCACGCGCAACCTGTTCCCCGGCTATGTGATAGCCGTCACCAATCGTGTGGACGAGCTGAACGACCGTCTGGTCAGGATCCCAACGTTCACCCGCATGCTCGGCAGCGAGAAATCATTCATCCCCCTCGATCGGTCCGAGAAGGCGTTCATCAACGCCTTCACCACCGAGAAGCACCGCACCATCAGCCTGTCGAAGGCCGTGTACGAAGGTGACAAGGTGGTGGTAACCGAAGGCCCCATGATCAACCGCGAAGGCTGGATCACCGAGGTCAACCGCCGCAAAGGAACCGCCCGCATCGAAGTGGACATGTTCGGAAGAACCATCAACGTAGAGATAGGACTAGCGATTGTCGGCCGCCGGCCTAAAAAGAAATAGCATTTCCCTGTTGCATTGCGGCAGGGATTCGTCGTTGCTCCCCCTGTCGAGCTAGACGAAGTAGCCGTGCTTTGCATGCACGAAACAGTCCGCCAAGCAAAGGCGGCCGCGTGACCATCGAAGAAAGTGCGATGGCGGTCGACGGGGAAGGAGCCCTCGAGGCGTCCGACGTGCGTTCCTCGCGCCGGAGCTCGTGGTCGAGGCCGAGGGGCCCGTGCTAGCCGCCCCGCGCGAGGAGGGCCGGCTCGCGTACCGCTTCCTGAAGCGGGCGTTCGATATCGCGTTCTCCCTCTGCGTGATAATCGTGCTGCTGGTCCCGTCGCTTCTGCTGTGTCTGGCCATTCGCATCGAGAGCCCCGGCAACCCCATCTACTCCCAGAAGCGCGTGGGCCGCATCGGCAAAAGCGGCGAGGTGGAGATGTTCGACATGTACAAGTTCAGGAGCATGCACAAGGACGCCGACGAGCGCCTGGCCGACCTCGAGGACCTGAACGAGGCCGACGGCCCGCTGTTCAAGATCAAGGACGACCCCCGCGTGACGCGCATAGGCAGGTTCATCCGCAGGCACTCCATCGACGAGCTCCCGCAGTTCCTGAACTGCCTGCTCGGGCAGCTCTCCTGCGTGGGCCCGCGCCCGCCTTTGCCCTCCGAGGTGGCCCAGTACGACGAGCGTGCCACGCGCCGCCTGTCCGTCAAGCCCGGCCTCACAGGCTACTGGCAGGTGAGCGGCCGCAGCGACACGACCTTCGACGATATGGTCGATCTCGACCTCAAGTACATCGAGGAGTGCGACGTTGCGACCGACCTCAAGGTGATCGCCCGCACCGTGGTTGTGATGTTCACTGGCAAGGGGGCGTGCTAGATGCCCTCCATGAAAGCTCGCTACGAGGCGCCGGAGCGCTACCCGATCCTCAACGCGTTCGTGAACGCGCTCTCCCTCGAGGAGACCGTCTCGGAGGTGGAGAAGATCGTCGCCGCAGGGGTCCCCACCCAGCACGTTGTGCTGAACGCCTCCAAAATCAACCTCATGCGCGAGGATCCGAGGCTAGCCGAGATCGTGAACGCCTGCCCCCTCGTCAACGCCGACGGAGCCTCCATCGTGTGGGCTGCGCGGCAGCTGAATGTCCCTTTGAAGGAGCGCGTCGCGGGGATAGACCTGTTCCTGCGCCTCGTCGAGGTTGCGGCTGAGAAGGGCTACGGAATCTATCTCTTGGGGGCGAAGGAGGAGTCGGTGCTCGGCGTGCGGGACGAGCTCAAGAGGAGGTATCCGGGGCTCGGCATCGCGGGCTACCGCAACGGCTACTTCGACGAACCGGACGTGCCCGGCATCGTTGCCGACATTGCGGCTTCGGGAGCGGACATGCTTTTCCTGGGCTTTTCGTCTCCGAAGAAGGAGTACTGGGCGCACGAGCACCTTGAGGCGCTGGGCGTCCCCTTTGTCATGGGCGTTGGCGGGAGCTTCGACGTCGTGGCTGGGGTGACCTCCCGCGCCCCGAAGTGGATGCAGGATCGCGGCCTTGAATGGCTCTACCGCTTCGTCCAGGAGCCCGGCCGCCTTTGGCGCAGGTACGTCGTGGGGAACGTCTCGTTCGTCCGATACGTATGCAAATGCAAGAATAAAAGCAAGAAGGAAGTTGTGCAGTGATCAACGTAATTGGCCTCGGCTATATAGGACTCCCCACGGCGCTCATGTTCGCGGCGCACGGGGTGGAGGTCGTCGGCACGGACTGCGACGCGGAGCTCGTGGCCACCTTGAACGCCGGGAGGACCACGTTCAAGGAGGAGGGGCTCGACGAGCTCTTCGGGCGGGCCGTCGCGGCCGGCGCCAGGTTCTCGACCGAGTACCAGGAGTGCGGCACCTACATCGTGAGCGTGCCCACCCCCTACGACAAGGCCACCAAGAGGATAGACCCCTCCTACGTCGTCGATGCGGTGGGGTCGGTCCTGGACGTGGCCCCGGAGGGCGCGGTCGTGGTGATCGAGTCGACGGTCTCTCCCGGCGCGATCGACCGCTACGTGCGCCCGGCGCTCGCGGGGCGCGGCCGAGGGGACGTCAAGCTCGCCCACGCCCCCGAGCGCATCATCCCAGGGGACATGGTGGGGGAGCTCCTGCGCAACAACCGCACCGTCGGCGCCGACGACCCGGAGACGGGCGAGCTCGTGAAGTCGCTCTACGCCTCGTTCTGCCGGGGCGAGATCGCCGTCACCGACATCCGCACCGCCGAGATGACCAAGGTCGTGGAGAACACCTTCCGCGACGTCAACATCGCCTTCGCCAACGAGCTCGCCAAGATCTGCCGCTCCGACGGCATGGACGTGCGCGAGATCATCCGCATCGCCAACAAGCACCCGAGGGTGGGCATCCTCTCGCCGGGGCCGGGGGTCGGCGGCCACTGCATCAGCGTGGATCCCTGGTTCCTCGTGGGCGACTATCCCGAGCTCGCCCGGCTCATCAGGAACGCCCGCGAGACGAACGACTCCATGCCCGAGTTCGTGCTCGCCCGCGCGAGCGAGGTCATGCGTGAGAGCGGGATAACGGATTCCTCGAAGGTCGGCATCTACGGACTCGCCTACAAGGAGGACGTCGACGACGTGCGCGAGTCCCCGACCCTGCAGATGCTCGAGAGCATGGGCAGACACCTCGCGGGCTCGCCTTGCAAGGTGTACGACCCCTGGGTCGAGCGCGACGTCGTCCCCAACCAGGTCCACTCCATGGAGGAGTTCCTCGAGGGCCTTGAGATGGTGGTCGTGATGGTGGGGCACTCCGAGGTCAAGGGCCGGCCCGAGGCGTTCGGCGACCGCGTCCTGCTCGACACGCGCGACGTGATGGGCTCCGGCGAGAACGTGCACAAGCTTTGACCGTTCCAAAAAGGTTCGCCTACTCCTTGAAAAGAGAATGTTAATCATGAAGAAGGTCATGCTCGTCTTTGGCACGCGACCGGAGGCCATCAAGATGTGTCCGCTCGTCAACGAGCTCAAGTCGCGTTCCGACGATTTCGAGGCCGTCGTGTGCGTCACCGGCCAGCACCGCGAGATGCTCGACCAGGTGCTCGACGCATTCGGCGTGGTTCCTGACCACGACCTCCACGTCATGAGGCCCGGCCAGACGCTCTTCGATGTCACCTGCGACGTGCTGCTCAAGATGAGGGCGGTTCTGGAGTCGGAGGAGCCCGACGCGGTGCTCGTTCACGGCGACACCACCACGTCCTTCGCGGCGGCGATCGCGTGCTTCTACCTGAGGATACCCGTGGGGCACGTCGAGGCGGGCCTTCGCACCCGGGACCTCTACAGCCCCTGGCCTGAGGAGTTCAACCGCCAGGCGGTCGACGTGGTGTCCCGCTGGTACTTCGCGCCCACGGAGGCCTCGCGGCGCAACCTCCTCGAGGAGGGCAAGCCCGCCGACCGCATCTGGGTTACGGGCAACACCGGCATCGACGCCCTGCGAACCACAGTGAGGGAGGGTTACTCCCATTCGGTTCTCGACTGGGCCGCAGGGTCTCGCCTCGTGCTCATCACGGCGCATCGCCGCGAGAACCTGGGTGCGCCCATGCGCTCCATGTTCCGCGCCATCCGGCGCGTGATGGAGGAGCGTCCCGACGTCAAGGCGGTCTATCCCGTTCATATGAACCCTCTTGTGCACGAGGCCGCCCACGCGGAGCTCGACGGCTTCGACCGCCTGCGGATGATCGAGCCCTTGGAGGTTCTCGATTTCCACAACCTGCTCGCGCGCTGCCATCTCGTCCTGACCGACTCGGGCGGCATCCAGGAGGAGGCCCCCTCGCTCGGCAAGCCCGTGCTCGTCATGCGCGATACCACCGAGCGTCCCGAGGGCGTGGAGGCTGGGACTTTGAAGCTTGTAGGTACCCAAGAAGACGCAATTTGCCGCGAATTCGATCGCCTGCTTTCCGACGAGAGGGTTTATTTGGCCATGAGCCATGCGTCTAACCCATACGGAGATGGTCATGCCAGCGCGCGGATAGCGGACGTGCTCGAAGGAAGGCGCGTATGAGGCTCAAGAAACGCTTCATGCTATCCTTGAAGAACAGCCTCAGGTTCCTTCCCGACAGGCAGTACATCAAGATTTACTACTGTGCAAAGTTCGGCGGCTTTCCGAACATCGACGAGCCGTCGACGTTCAATGAGAAACTGCAGTGGATGAAGCTCAACTGTCACGATCCTCGCATGGTTTCTCTTGTGGACAAGTGCAAAGTGCGTGACTTCGTCGAAAAGCGGATCGGTTCGCAGTATTTGGTACCGCTTATTGGCGTCTATAATACTGTTGAAGAATTCCTCGGTGCCGACTTGCCTAATGAATTTGTCGTCAAGTGCACACACGATTCCCAGAGCGCTCACATCTGCATAGACAAAGCGACCTTCGATTTCGGGGCGGCGGCTCGTGGATTAGAGACGGCGCTCAAGCGCAATTGGTACTGGCAAGGACGCGAATGGGCGTACAAGGGCGTGAAGCCTCGCATCATTGTCGAGGAGTATCTGAGAGATCGAGAACGAGCAACGCCTAATGATTATAAGTTTTATTGCTTTGATGGTGTCTGTAAGATGATCCAGTGCGACGCCGATCGTTTTGAAAACCACAAAGAGCAGTTCTTTTCACCTGCTTGGGAGTCTTACGGCGATTGGCATGTCAGCCATGTGCCAGAAGGCGAGCTGCTTGCTAAGCCGGACGGTTTTGAAGAAATGCTGACGCTGTCGCAAAGTTTATCCGAAAGCTTCCCTCACGTTCGTGTCGATTGGTACTGCATTGAAGGAAAGCCTTTCTTTGGTGAACTCACTTTTTACACAGGCGGGGGGTTTGATCCTTTCCATAGCAAGGAAGATAAGCTTCGCGATCCATTAGATAGATATCTTGGCGATTGCTTGGTACTGCCAGAACAAGCGCGGACTCTTTATGTATAAAATTTTAATGATAGGCCCAGATAGCTCCCGCGCGTCCGGCGGAATGGCGTCGGTTATTCGGTCATTGAGTAAAAGCGAAACCTTAGCTTCCCGCTTCACAATTTTAGAGTTTCCCTCTTGCAAGGACGGAAGTCTTGCATCTCGGCTTTTCTTCACTGGGGTGCAGTATATGCGCTTTATCATTAAGCCTTTGAAGGCTGACATATGTCATATACATATTGCATCATATTCGAGTACCTGGAGAAAACTTTTGTATGGGAAAGCCGCGAAACTCAAGGGGTCTCGAGTTGTTTATCATGTACATGGTGCCGAATACAAAAAGTTTTTTGCGTCATTAAGCGAACGGGGGCAGAAACGCCTTCGGCATAGTTTTTCGCAAGCAGACGCAGTGATAGTTCTTTCAAATTCATGGAAATGTTTTTTTGAAAACACTCTCGATCTGAAAAACGTTGTTGTAATAAATAACTCGATAGACTGCGCGAAATCGAACTTTAAGCACGGATTTCCGGCAAGCATCGCTTTTGTAGGACGCCTTGGCGTTCGCAAAGGCGCGTACGACTTAATTAAGGCATTGGGCATGCTACAGAGTAAGGGGATGAGGTTCTTCTGCACGTTTGCGGGTGATGGAGAAATTGAAAAGCTGCAAGAAGCGGCCAAGATTGCTGGTGTTTCGCAAAGTACGCAATTCACTGGATGGCTTGGCGAGGAAAAGGTCCAGGACATCCTCTCGTCATCCTCCATCATGGTTCTGCCCTCGTACGATGAAGGCTTTCCCGTCTCGATCATTGAGGCGATGGCTGCTGGCAATGCCGTGGTCAGTACCTGTGTTGGGGGTATACCCGAAGAAGTATGCCGTGCGGGTAGTGTGCTGATCGGGCCAGGTGATGTAAGCGCCTTGGCTTGTGCCCTCGAGGAACTGCTTGTTGATCAAGATCGAGCTTATCAGATGGCGGATGCAAACCAAGAGTATGTTTTAGGCAAACTTGACAACAAGGTTGTCCATACGCAGTTAGCCAATTTGTATTTGAGATTGCTGGATGACGATGCTGAGCAGAATACCTAACAAGTTTAAACATGACATGACTTGCATTGAGCTTTTAGCTCTGATTGCCTTTAACTTACTGCTATTCCAGCCGATCATCGAGATAATTCTGCCTCCTTTTTCTTATTATGATGAGATTTTGGCGGTATCCTCGCTCCTTTCTCTGTTCTTTTCCATGGCGATGCGCAAATCTCGTTTTACGAGGGAAATGAAGATCGCGCTGTGCCTGTTATTTGCGATCGTCGTTATTGGGCTTTTTGGAAACTTTCTTTCTGGCATAGTTTCCGATACTTTTTTTATTCTGGTCGATATATTAGCTTGCTCAAAGTTCTTTATCATTTACTTTGCCCTGAAATCTATTCTCGGAAACACTTCTTATTTCGTTAGCTATATGGCCAGAGAGAGCAAGGTCCTTTTAGTATTGATGCTTGCATGCTTGGTGATTAATCAATTCGTAGACATTGGAATGACATATGAGATGCGCTACGGCTTGAAGGCTTTCCAATTTGTATTTATTCATCCTACTCATATGGTCACCCTCTCTCTTGCTTGTATGGCGTTTATTTATTCGGATGCCAGTAACGGGTGGAAAAAATATATCGGTATCGCTTTGGTTCTGATGGCGATGTCTCTACGAAGCAGGTGGGTAGCGCTTGCATTGGTGATCGTTCTGATTATTATATTTGTAAAAAAGGGGTCTACGCGCGCTCCCTTTGTCGTAATTGGCGTAGGATCGGTTTCTGCTTTCCTCGTCGGGCAAGCGCAGATGTCCGTGTATTACGGTAGCGCTTCCGAGTCTGCGCGAGGTCACCTGATGACAACTGCTCTTTCAGTGTTTCAAAACTTTTTCCCTTTGGGTGCTGGTTTCGCTTCTTTCGGGTCGGGAGTCACGAAGACAATTTATTCCCCACTTTACTACCAATACGGCTTGCAAAACGTCTACGGATTGGCTCCAAATAATCCTAGCTACTTAACAGATACATTTTGGCCTGTCGTGTTGGCTCAGTTTGGCTTTTTAGGACTGATCATTTGGCTTCTTCTGCTAATCATGCTCGTAGTCGACTTTTATCGTTTAGGGATTGCCTCGGGGATGCTGGTCCTATCGCTTACGATGATCGCGGCGATTCTCATTTCGACTACTGCTTCTGGGTCGATTTTTTCGATGCAGATGATCACATTGCTCGTTGCTTTTATGACCGCTATGAAAGCCAATATAGATAGAGAGGCTTGTGAACGTGCCTAAGCTTGGACTTTGCGCATGCTATAGCAACCATAATTTCGGGAGTATGCTCCAGGCTCTTGCCACATGCAAAGCCATTGATGCTCTGGAAGTTGAGTACGAGCTCATCAGGTACAAAAAGAAAATTTCCCCCCTAAGAGTTGTCCAGATCGCTCGTAAGGTTATTACTGCAGATGCTTGGCTGGGCTTAACCGCAGAACTTAAGTGGAGAGCGTATTTAAGCAAACATAGCGCTCAGAAGGCGAAACAAGAACTGAGATCCGAATCCTTTGGAGAATACTGTGATCGTAGATTCACCAAACTAAGCCCCGTATACGAAGGGTACTCTGCCTTGCAAGATGGCTCAAAGAAGTATGATGCAGTCTTGGTTGGCAGCGATCAACTGTGGTTGCCTTCTGGGTATAGCTCTGGTTTTTACACTCTTGAATTCGCTTCTGAGGGGGTCAGGCGAATCTCATATGCGACCAGCTTCGGCATTTCCTCAATGCCGAAGTCTTCTGCCGCTAGGGCCGCGCGATTCATATCCAAAATCGATTATTTGAGTGTTCGGGAAAAAAGTGGGATTGAAATAGTGGCCAGCGTTACGGGCGGCGATGTCAAGCCAAAACTGGTTGTTGATCCCACTTTGCTGTTTGATCAGGCTGGATGGCTCAATATCGTTCCCGAAAAAAGGATCGTCGAAGGGGATTATATCCTGTGCTATTTCTTGGGCATCAATCCTGAGTCAAGGCGTATGGCTGCTGAGCTCAAAAAGAGGACGGGACTTCCGGTGGTGATGCTGAAAGATTGGCGTTATCATCTTGACGAAGACGATCTTATCAATGACTTTGATTTTTACTCGGCCAATCCTGACGATTTTATAAATCTGATACGGCATGCGAATTATGTTCTGACGGACTCTTTTCATGGAACAGTGTTTTCGCTTATTCATCATAAAAAGTTTGCGACCTTCTATCGTGATATCGATGGGGGTAATAGCAGAAACACACGAATAGACAGTCTGTTCTCTCAGCTAGATCTCCGCTGCTGCTTGATGGATCATGCGGATCCGGGGCGTCTTGAAAGCTTGGTGGTTGATTTTGCAACCGTTGATGAGAGTCTAGACAATTGGCGTTGCGATTCTTGGAATTTTTTGAAAGAAGCTGTCGATGGTCTGTAGGTCGAACGTTTCCATTATGGATGAATCAAGTTGCTCGGGGTGCGGGTTGTGCTCGTTCGTCTGTCCGATGCGCTGCGTTGAAATGAAAGAAAACGAAAGAGGCTTTATTCTTCCGGCTGTTGGAAATAATTGCATAGCTTGCGGCAAGTGTTTGGCTGATTGTCCATCAATCAACCCTCCGGTTTCAGATTATCTCGATATTGGGCTTGTTGCACAATCGGGCGTCAGTGAAAACTTGGTCGCATCAACCGGGGGCGGAATGCATCTCCATCTCGCGAATTCGATGATGGCGCTCGGTGGTGTTTCGTACGGCGCTGCTTTTTCTGACGAATGGGTTGTTGAACATATCGAGTGCCATACTGCTGAGGAAGTGATGAGGTGTCGTGGATCTAAGTATGTTCAAAGCAGCTTGACGAACAAGGTGTTCGCCAGTATTAAGAAAAACTTGGAACAAAATATCCCCGTTCTCTTCACCGGCTTGCCGTGCCAGACGGCCGCAGTAAAAACTGCCTTCGGCGACAATGCGAGCCTTTTTCTTGTTGACTTGGTTTGCCACGGGGTCGCTTCGCCTATGGCCTGGCGGCAATATTTGTCAGATATGCAATTTGGGCGAATCGAGTCAATAAGATTTCGCAACAAGACTTACGGGTACCATATGAGCACAATGAGAGTTGTCTATGAGAGCGGAGTTTATAGCAAAAGCGGAAGAATCGACCCGTATTTGCGAGCTTTCTTTTCTGGCATCGCTCACAGGAAATCTTGCAACGAATGTAAGTTCAAGGGAAGGCGACGCTATTCCGACATAACGCTCTTTGATTGCGGGCGGTATTGTGAGCTGACTGGAGACAACGATGATGATCTTGGCCATACAAGTGTTTTAGTTAATACGAAGAAGGGCGAGAAGCTGTTACTTGAGCTTGGAAAAGAAGAGGTCGTTTTTTCGGCAATTGATAGAGGGATGGGCGAGCAGTTAAATGGCAAGATGATAGAGGGCTGCACCCCGAAGCATCCGCGATCGGATTCCTTTTACTCTCAAATTCTTTCAAACTCTTTTTCTTCGGTGGTTCAGAGCTATCTGCCTATTAAGCTTTCGGACTATTGCATCGAAGCCGTCAAGGGGTTGGCATGCAAAACGGGCATCCTCACGTTTCTTCGAAAAGCAAAAGAAAGAAAACTGCTTGTCACCAAGCATTAAAAAGAACTTTGCCTTCAGCCTAGCGTATGAAGTGCTTGCTTTTGCAATTCCTCTAATCACGGCACCCTATCTTTCCCGTATTCTGGGTCCAGACGGAATTGGGGCCTATTCATATTCTTATAATGTCGCATATTACTTTGGAATGTTTGCGACGCTGGGAATGCTGCGCTATGGGACCAGGAGTATTGCCTCAGTCAGGGATCTGCAGGCTACGAAAGATCAGTTGTTTTGGGAGCTTTTTTTTACCCAGCTTCTTACGGCTGGGTTTGCACTCGCCTTGTATTTGGTCTATCTTTTCCTATTTGGTGATTCGCTTAGTGCAATATGGATACTTTACATTTTGTCAACCGCTTTGGATGTAACTTGGCTATTCAGGGGCGAAGAGGATTTCAAGATTACAGTTGTTCGCAATTCAGTAATAAAGTGCTTAACCGCTTTCTGCATCTTTGTATTCATTAAAGGTCGTGACGATGTTTGGTTATATGTTGCGATAATGTCGCTCGGATACTTTATTTCTCAGGTGTTGCTGTGGCCCTATGTGAAGAAGCATATCGCAAGTTTCCACATCCCAAAGTTTTGTAAGCTGATACGGCATTTAAAACCAAGTGTGATTTTGTTCGTTCCCCTGATTGCTACAAGCGTATATAGGGTGTTGGACAAGATTCTCATCGGCTTGCTTTCAAGCAGCGCCCAACTCGGTTTTTTCGATTGCGCGGACAAAATCATCATGGTTCCTCTAGGCGTGATTTCCGCGCTTGGGGCGGTGGTACTTCCGAGGATGTCGTATTTAATATCGACGGGCGAAGAACGAAAGGGGGTCAAGTTCATCCGTTCGACTATGTCCTTTTCGATGATTATCGCGATTTGTCTCATGTTCGGCCTGATTGCTACAGGCGATCTATTTGCAGTGGTCTATTTTGGCGACAATTATACAGAGACGGGATATCTGCTCGTTGTTATGAGCGTGACTGTGCCGATGATTGCTTGGGCCTCAGTGATCAGGGAACAATACTTAATTCCGAAAAGATTAGACAAACAGTATATTTCCTCGGTTGCGGTGGGCGCGGTCTTCAACATCATGCTAAATCTATGGGCGATTCCGAGGTGGAATGCGCGGGGCGCTGCATTGGTGACTATAGCAACAGAATTGCTCGTTTGCGTAATGCTTACTGCTTCAGCTAGAAAGTATTTGGATATAAAACAATATGTTTCCGATTCTCTCCCGTACCTTGGGATTGGGGTTTTGATGTGCATCTCGGTGAAGGTCTTAGCTCGGGTTCTGTCGATTGGCAAGGTGAGTCCCCCGCTTCTTTTAGTTCTTGAAATCATCTTTGGGCTGATAGTTTTTGGAGCGCTCCTCGCTGTATTAGCGAGGCATAGCACGAGCCATAGAGCGATTATAGGATCACTAATAAAAAAGTAGGCTTGCATGTTCTCAGTTTCTGCCCTCGTGCGTCTTTATCGGTATCCCATTATTGGGCATCTTGCTCAACGAATGGTATTGCGAAGAGGCGCCGATATTCCGCGCAGCGTTAAAATCGGCCATAGGGTTTCGTTCCCGCACAACGCTTTGGGGACCGTTTTGCATCCAGGCACAACCCTCGAAGACTACGTCAAGGTCTATCAAAACGTGACTATTGGTAGAGGGAATATATGGCTCGACTATCATGCTGAATCGCGCTTGCGCTTTACGGTTAAAATGGGAGCAATCTTGTGTGCTGGATGCAAGATTATTTGCAGCGAAGATGAACTCGTCGTTGGAAAAAACACGGTGAGTGCCGCAAATGCCGTGCTAACCCGCTCAACAGGGGACAACGAGATATGGGCGGGAATCCCTGCAAGAAAAATTCGTGATCTGGGAGTTGGTTCTGAACAAACTACGATAATCAACTCGCCATCAGGCAAAACTTTTGAAATTGATTGATTCTTTGACAACCAAAACCCCTGTTCAAATCCAAATCTGGCACAACGATTTACGCCTTTGACAAGGCAGTTTTTGCAAGCATTATTTTCAGTGCCTTCGGGGCGCGTCTAGGCCATACGCATCAGCTTCCCTTGGCGCAGAAGCGCAGTTTTGCTCAAGAGCCTCACCTCCTGGTTTGCAAGGATGATTTGCTAGAGTCTTAGATCCTCGAACTTCACCCCGTTGAGCCTTATGCCGCGCTTGATGATGCGCATGTAGCCAAGCGAGAGCAGGCAGCGCCTCCTCATGCGTTTGAAGGTCTTGATCCGTGGCTCATCCGCTTCATCGCCTTGATGGGGCTGTTGAGCCCCCCCCCCGGCGGTGGCGTTGGTTTTGTTGAGCTTATAACCGTTCAGCACACCTTCGCGGTTGCGCTTCAGGGTCTTGGCTGCCGCTTCATCTCGAAGACGCCGCTTCTTTGGGCGAGGCTTATCCAATTGGCGAGCGAGTCGCGCTTGTCTGCGCACCACGGCATGTCCGACCAGCCGCGGAACAGGTGCATGAGCTCATGGGCGTTGAGGTCGGGGTCGGCTTCAAGCAATCAACTCTCACAACCACGCTCCCGGTCTTCATGTAACTATTTCATTTCCCGCCTTGCCAAACGTGCGGTTCTTTCTTACGATGATCCGTAATGATGTCGCGGCGCACTTTTGTGCAGATGCACGAAAGTAGCTTCGCGCCCGGCAGGTTGGACAACACGTCCGGCGCAACAAGCAAGCGAGGGATCGACATGGCCATCAAGACGGGTATCGTGGGTGCGGCGGGGTTTGCGGGCATCGAGCTGGTGCGCCTCGTGCTGCGCCATCCCGACCTCGAGCTCGCGGTTGCCACGTCCAACGAGCTGGCGGGCACGCGCGTCGACGCGGAGTACCCCGGCTTCGCCGGCGCCACCGACCTCGCCTTCGCCACGCACGACGACCCGGCGCTCGCCGCGTGCGAGCTCGTGTTCCTGGCCGTGCCGCACACGGCGGCGCTCGCCATGGCGCCGCGTCTCGTGGCGGGCGGCGCGACGGTCATCGACCTCTCGGCCGACTTCCGCCTCAAGGACCCTGCCGTCTACGAGCAGTGGTACAACACCCCCCACACGGCATGCGACCTGCTGGCCCGCGCGGCGTTCGGCCTGCCCGAGCTCTTTCCCGACGATCTGGCACGCGCAGCCCGCGCTCGCGCCAACGGCGAGCCCGCGCTCGTCGCCTGCGCCGGCTGCTATCCCACAGCAACCTCGCTTGCAGCGGCGCCCGCAATCCGCGTGGGCTTCGCGGCTCCAAGCGGCACCGTTGTCGTCGATGCCATCTCGGGCGTCACGGGCGCGGGCAAGAAGGCCACGGCGCGCACGCATTTCTGCTTCGCGGACGAGAACCTGGAGGCCTATGGCGTGGGCACGCACCGCCACACGCCCGAGATCGAGCAGATCCTCGGTATCGCGGGCCAGGGGCGCCTCGTGTTCACGCCGCACCTCGCCCCGTTGAACCGCGGGCTGCTCTCCACGGCGAACATACCGCTCGCGCCCGACGCGCCCGATGACGCGGCCTTCTACATCGATCAGTACCGCGCCTTCTACCGCGAGAGCCCCTTCGTGCACGTGCTCGACGCCGGCTCCCTGCCGAAGACCTCCTCGGTCGCCGGCACGAACAACGCCCATATCGGCCTTGCCGTGAACGCGCCCGCGCGCATGTTGGTCGCCGTGTGCGCCATCGACAACCTGGGCAAGGGCGCGGCCGCCCAGGCCGTGCAATGCGCGAACATCGTCTGCGGCCTGCCCGAGCGACGAGGCTTCGACGCCGTCGCCGTGCCCGTCTGATCGAAGGAACCCGCTAGCGAACAGCCCAAGCAACGCAACCAGAAAGAAGCCGCCATGACCGACACGCATGCCGCATCCGCCCCGTCATCCACCAGCAGCGTAGCGCCGCTGCGTGCGGAAACCGCCGCGCAGCTCCCCGACACCCTCGCGGTTGTCGAGGGCGGCGGCGTCACCTCGGCGCGCGGATTCCGCGCGGCCGGCGTCCATGCGGGCTTCCGCAAAGACCCCAACCGCTTCGACCTTGCGCTCGTGGCCGCCGACAAGCCGTGCGCATGCGCGGCCGTGTTCACCCAGAACGTGTTCTGCGCGGCGCCCGTCACGGTGTCCCGCGAGCATTTGGAGGACTGCGGCTACGGCATCGCGCAGGCCGTGGTCGTAAACTCCGGCAACGCCAACGCCGCCACGGGGGAGCGCGGGCTCGCGGCCGCCCGCGAAACCGCCGCCATCGCAAGCGACGTCCTCGGCTGCGCGCCCACCGAGGTGCTGGTGGCCTCCACCGGCGTGATCGGCGAACACCTGCCGCTCGAGCCGTTCGCCACGGGCATCCCCCTCGCCGCCCTCGAGCTCTCGGTAGCAAGCGGCGGCGCCAACGCGGCGCGCGCCATCATGACCACCGACACGCGCCCGAAGGAGGCGGCGGTCACGTTCTCGGGCGACGGCATCGGCTACGACGGCTGCACGTTCACGGTGGGCGGCATGGCGAAGGGCTCGGGCATGATCATGCCGAACATGGCCACCATGATAGCCGTGCTCACCACCGATGCGCCGGTGCGCCCCGACGCGCTGCACGCCGCCCTCTCCCGCGCGGCGGGCCGCAGCTTCAACAAGGTCACGGTCGATTCCGATACGTCCACGAACGACTCGTGCTTCCTGTTCTCCAATGGCGGCGCCACGCCGAGCACCGTTCCCTTCCATCCGGGCTCTCCGGCGCTCGCCCGCTTCGAGCAGGCGCTCGAAGCCGTGTGCCAGAACCTCGCGCGCCAGATGGCCGCCGACGGCGAGGGCGCCACGCGCCTCGTCACCGTGAACGTGACGGGCGCCGCCACGCCGGCCGACGCCGATGCCGCCGCGCGAGCCGTCGCGAACTCCCCGCTCGTCAAGACGGCTGTCTACGGCCACGACGCCAACTGGGGCCGCGTGGCCATGGCCATCGGCAAGTCGGGCGCCGCCTTCCGCCAAGAAGACGCCGCCATCGACATCATGGGCCTGCCCGTGTGCCGCGGCGGGCTCACCGTCCCCTTCGACGAGGACGAGGCGCTCCGGCGCTTCGAGAACCCCGAAATCGCAATCGACGTCGACCTCGGCGCCGGCGACGCCGCCACCACGGTTTGGACCTGCGATTTCAGCCACGATTACGTCACGATCAACGGAGATTACCGCTCATGAAGTACGCAAAGGACACGCGCCCGAAAGGCGTATCGCACAAGGCCGCGGAAGTGCTCGTCGAGGCCCTTCCCTGGATCAAGAACATCACCGGTAAGACCGTCGTCATCAAGTACGGCGGCTCGGCCATGGTCGACGAGCAGCTGCGCGCCGACGTCATGAACGACATCGTGCTGCTGAAGATCGTCGGCGTGAATCCCGTCATCGTGCACGGCGGCGGCAAGGCCATCACCGAGGCCATGGAATTCGTGAACCTGCCCGTGGAGTTCAAGGACGGTCAGCGCGTCACCACGCCCGAGGCCATGGATCTCGTGCGCACCGTGCTCATGGGAAAGGTGAACCAGGAGCTCGTGGAGGCCCTGAACGAGCACGGCAACTTCGCCGTGGGCGTGTCCGGCGCCGACGCAGGCGTCATCGTGGCCGAGCAGGCCAGCCCCGACCTGGGCCGTGTGGGCCGCATCACGCGCATCAACCGTCCGCTGCTCGACGACCTCGTGAACGCCGACTACATTCCCGTGGTCGCATCGGTCGCGCTCGGCGAGGACGGCGGCTTCTACAACGTGAACGCCGACATGGTGGCGGGCCACATCGCCGCCGCCATCGGCGCGCACAAGGTGGTGTTCCTCACCGACGTGGATGGCCTCTACGAGAACTTCGAGGACAAGTCCACGCTCATCTCGAACCTCACGCTCTTCGAGGCCCAGTACCTCATCGAGAACGACGTGGTGTCCACCGGCATGATCCCCAAGCTGAAGTCGTGCGTCACCGCGCTCGACGCCGGCGTGTTCCGCGCGCACATCCTGAACGGAACCACGCCGCATTCGCTGCTCCTTGAGCTTCTGACCAGTACCGGCGTAGGCACCACCATGCACTCCACGGAAGAGGCGTGCAAGTTCGACGCCCATCCGCTGGGCAACTTCGCCTCCAAGCTGCTGGAGAACCGCGAGCAGGCGGCCGCGCAAGCCGCTGCCGCCGAGCGCTTCGTGGGCTGATCGCCGATACCCGCTGACCGGCGAAGGGGCCGCGTGCCCCTTCCCGCATCGCGCGAAAGGCAGCTCTGCAACAACCGAACGGAAGGATCGCCATGAGCCTTGAGAGGCAGCAGGAACTGGAAGAACGCTACGTCATGCACACGTTCGGGCGCAAGCCCGTCGAGTTCGTGCGCGGCGCCGGCATGGTGCTCGAGGACGACAAGGGCCGTGCGTACCTGGACTTCATCGCCGGTATCGGCGTCATCAGCCTGGGGCACTGCCATCCGGCCGTCGTCGATGCGCTCCGGCAGCAGGCGGAGAAGCTCATCCACGTGAGCAACTACTACTATATTGAAGGCCGTGGGGAAGTGGCTCGCCGCCTCTCCGACCTGCTCAACCACGGCGCCCCCGAGGACGCGGAGCCGTGGCAGAGCTTCTTCGCGAACTCGGGCGCCGAGGCCAACGAGTGCGCCATCAAGCTGGCGCGCCTGCACGCCCGCAAGCGGGCGGAGGCGCAGGCCCGCGCCGCAGCGTCCGCCGCGCCGCGCGTCGTCGTCACGCTCGACCGCAGCTTCCACGGGCGCACCATGGCCACGCTGGCCGCCACGGCCCAGCCCGCCAAGCAGGAGGCGTTCCAGCCCCTGCCCGACGGCTTCGCCCATACGGCGCCCAACGACGTGGCCGCACTCGAGGCCCTGTTCGCCGAACGCGGCAGCGAGATATGCGCCGTCATGGTGGAATGCGTGCAGGGCGAGGGCGGCGTGCATCCGTGCACGCCGGAGTTCCTGCAAGCTGCACGCCGCCTTACCGAGGAGCACGACGCGCTGCTCATCTGCGACGAGGTGCAGACGGGCGTCTTCCGCTGCGGCACGCCGTTCGCGTTCCAGCGCTTCGGCATCGTGCCCGACGTCGTGACCATCGCCAAGGGCGTGGCCTCGGGCATGCCCACGGGCATGTGCGCGGCCCGTGCCAACGTGGCCGCCTCGTTCGCACCCGGCGACCACGGCTCCACGTTCGGCGGCAGCAACCTGGCCGTCGCCGCCGCGCAGGCCACGTTGCGCACGCTTGCGGACGAGGGCTTCGGCGCGCGCGTCGAGCGCGTGGGCGCCTACCTGCGCGAGCGCCTGGCCGAATTGCCTCACGTGGTGGAGGTGCGCGGGCTGGGGCTCATGGTGGCTGCCGACCTGGCCGAGGACGTCGATGCGAACGACGTCGTCCTGCGCGCGCTGGGCAAGGGCCTCGTCATCAACGCCACCGGCCCGCATACGCTGCGCTTCCTGCCTCCGCTCGTCTGCGAGGAGCAGCACGTGGATCAGCTCGTCGAGCGCCTGTCCTGCCTGCTGGGCGTGTAGGGCCGCCTGCTATTGCCTCGAACGCCCGCCGCCTTGGGCGTTCGAGGCGCCCGCTTTACCGAATTTTTCGTACTTTTGGAAATTCCTACTTCGCAAACGCAGTGTCATGAGGTACTATTTACTGCATAAATTTTGCCGGTCTTGCGATTTTCTGCATAACCGTGCGAATGGCTGTGAAACTGTATGTGATAGTGCTCCGCAAGGACAGAGAGTCGAGGGCATGAGGAAACGTCAGCAACGGCATGACATCATCCGCGATATCATTCGCGAGCATAATGTCAAGACGCAGCGCGATCTCGCCGATCAGCTGCAAGCCGCAGGCTACGATTGCACCCAGGCCACCATCTCTCGGGACATCATGGACATGGGCCTGGTGAAGTCCCGCGAAGGCTATTACGTGCTGCCGGAGGAAATGCGCCTCCAGCGCATGGTTTCCGAACTGGTTGAAGAGGTACACGTGGCAGGCAATCTCATCGTGGTCAAGACGTTCTCCGGCGGAGCCGCCGGCGTCTCCGCTGCGCTCGATAAAGCGAGCTTGCGCGGCGCGCTCGGCACCGTTGCCGGTGACAACACGATCATGATCGCTGCCGAGAGCCCCGAGGCCGCTCTTGAAGTTGAGCGTGCCATCGACCGACTGCGACGACGTTAGTCGTCTACTTTAGCGCGAGGGACGCTTTTCTCCCTCCTTTCCCCCAAGGCTGCCCAGCAGCATGAAGTCGTGAGAGCCGCCCGGCGCTCACGCCACCGCGAAAAGCCGCGATGCACACGGGACCCCGTGTATCCGCACGCCGAGAACGGCAGGGCGGAGCCAAGGCCAACCCGTATCTGCATCGGAGAACCGGGCAACGAACCATTTAAGCCAAAAGAAAAAGCAAACGCAGGAAAGGGATTCATCATGGCAGATCAGAAGGAAAAAGCGGTACTGGCATACTCGGGCGGCCTCGACACGTCGTGCTGCATCAAGTGGCTCCAGGAGAACAAGGGCGTCGACGTCATCGCCGTCGTGGGTGACGTGGGGCAGGAGCACGAGGGCCTCGAGAAGATCAAGCAGAAGGCGCTCAAATCCGGCGCGCTCGACTGCCTGGTAGTGGACATGCGGGAGACGTTCGCCAAGGAGTACCTGGCCAAGGCTCTCGCTGCCAACGCCATGTACGAGAACAAGTACCCGCTGGTCTCGGCGCTGTCGCGGCCGCTCATCTCCAAGCACCTCGTGGACGCCGCCCACAAGTTCGGCGCGAAGTACATCGCGCACGGCTGCACGGGCAAGGGCAACGACCAGGTGCGCTTCGAGTCGAGCATCACGATGCTGGACCCCGACATCGAGATCCTCGCCCCGGTGCGCGAGTGGGAGCTCAAGACCCGGCCCGAGGAGATGGAGTGGGCGCAGGCTCACGGCATCGAGGTGCCCACCACCAAGAAGTCGCCGTACTCCATCGACGACAACCTGTGGGGCCGGGCCATCGAGTGCGGCGTGCTGGAGGACCCGTGGACCGAGCCGCCGGCGGACATCTACACCATGACGAGCGATCCGATGCAGGCTCCCGACCAGCCCGAATACGTTGAGCTCACGTTCGCGCGCGGCCTGCCCTACATGATCAACGGCGACCAGAAGAGCTTCCTCGGCATCATCTACGCGCTGAACGAGATCGCCGGCAAGCACGGCTACGGCCGCATCGACATGATCGAGAACCGGCTCGTGGGCGTGAAGAGCCGCGAGTGCTACGAGGTGCCGGCGGGCCTCGCGCTCATCCAGGCGCACAAGGCGCTCGAGGACCTCGTGCTCGAGCGGGAAGTGCTGCATTACAAGCTGGGCATGGAGCAGGCCTGGGCCACCGCCGTGTACAACGGCCAGTGGTTCTCGCCGCTCAAGGAGGCCATCGACGCGTTCATGGCGTCCACCCAGCGCTGCCTGTCCGGCACGGTGAGGCTCAAGTTCTACAAGGGCTCCTGCACGGTGGTCGGCCGGAAGAGCGCCTACTCGCTCTACGACTACGCGCTGGCCACCTACGACAAGGACGACGCGTTCGACCACACGGCCGCCAAGGGCTTCATCAAGCTGCAGACGCTCTCCGGCAAGACGTGGGCCTCGAACCGTCGGCAGGAGGGCGCCCCGGCCGAGCTCTTCGATGCCGAGAAGCAGCAGGGCCCCCTCAAGAAGGGCAAGTACGAGGACGTGACGCCTCTCGGCAAGCAGGTTGTTGCCGAGGCAGAAGCCGTCTTGGCGTAAGCGAAAGGAAACCCATGGCACTCTGGTCAGGCAGGTTCACGGAGAACGTGAGCGAGTTCACGCAGCGCTTCGGCGCCTCGCTGCCGGTTGACAAGGCGCTCTATGCGCAGGATATCGCCGGCTCGAAGGCGCACGCGGCCATGCTGGGATCGGCGGGCGTCATCGCGCAGGCCGACGCCGATGCCATCGTGGGCGGGCTCGAGCGCGTGCAGGAGCGCATCGAGGCGGGGAAGTTCGCCTTCGACATCAACGACGAGGACATCCATATGTCCGTTGAGCGCGCGCTCATCGCGGACGTCGGCGATGCGGGCGCACGCCTGCACACGGGCCGCAGCCGCAACGACCAGGTGGCCACCGACACGCGCCTGTTCGCGAAGCAGCGCTGCGAGGACCTCATGGCGGCCAACGTCGCGCTGCGCCAGGCGCTCGTCAAACAGGCCGAGGAGCATCCGGACGTCATCATGCCGGGCTACACGCACCTGCAGCACGCCCAGCCCGTGCTGTTCGCTCACCATATGCTCGCCTACGTGTGGATGCTCGCACGCGACTTCGAGCGCCTGGCCGCCGCCCGCCGCGCCGCCGATGCCAGCCCGCTGGGCGCGGCGGCCCTCGCCGGCACCACGTACCCGCTCGACCGTCAGATGACGGCGGCGAGCCTCGGCTTCTCGCGCGTGATCCCCAACTCGCTCGATGCCGTGTCCGACCGCGACTTCCTGCTCGATTTGTCCTACGCGTGCAGCGTGTCGTGCATGCACCTGTCGCGCCTGTGCGAGGAGATCGTGCTGTGGTCCACGGCCGAGTTCGACTTCATCGAGCTCTCCGACGCGTTCTCCACGGGCTCGTCCATCATGCCGCAGAAGAAGAACCCCGACTTCGCTGAGCTCATCCGCGGGAAGACCGGGCGCGTGGTGGGCGACCTCGTGGCGCTGCTCGTCACCATGAAGGCGCTGCCGCTCGCGTACAACAAGGACCTGCAGGAGGACAAGGAAGGGGCCATCGACGCCGCCAAGACGCTCGAGGACTGCCTCGTGTGCGCCGCCGGCATGATCGAGACGATGGCGGTGAAGCCCGAGAGCATGCGCGCCCAGGCGAAGAAGGGCTACCTCGCCGCCACCGACGTGGCCGACTACCTGGCGAAGAAGGGCATGCCGTTCCGTCGCGCCCACGAGGTGGTGGGGCACCTCGTGCTTTTGTGCGAGCAGCGCGGCTGCGATCTGGATGACCTTGCGCTCGCGGACTTCCAGGCCGAGAGCGACCTCTTCGAGGCCGACATCACCTCCGCACTCGACCTCGACGCCATCGTGGCCGCCCGCACCACCGAGGGCGGCACGGGCCACGCCGCCGTGGCCGAGCAGCTGGCGCTCGCGAAGCAGGTTCTCGCCGCCGACGAGGCCGCGCTCTAGCCAGCAAGGGCGTGACAGGGGGACGGGGATAATGTCACGCCCCGCATCTGCTTGAAGGTTGTGAGAGCCCCGTGGGCGTGACATTATCCCCGTCCCCCTGTCACGCACCTTCAACCTCGCGTTCATGCCGCCGGGTCATCCGGCGGCATTTTTAGGCCTCCCATCGGCCCTTTTGCCTTGTGACCATTTTCCAACAAACTTGTGTTGATTCAAGAGGGGCAGCCCCCCGATGATACAATGGCGAAAGTTTTTTGGAGGTGTTCACGTGGCTTCACGTTCAATGAAGAACCGGCCCAGTGCCAAGAAGAAGCATCCCAAGATCGGGCTGCTCGTCGTCGTCAGCGTCCTGGCGGCCGTAATCGTCGCCGGCGGCGTGGGCGTCTACGCCCTCGGCATGTCCTGGATCGGCGATCTGACGGAGTACGACGTCTCGAATACGGACAATCTCAATACCTCGCTCCCAAGCGAGGCGTGGGACAGCACCAAGACCGTCCAGCTTGCCAAATTCCAGCTGGACAACCGCGAGCCGGTTGAGTTGAACCAGATCAGCCAGTATGTGCTCGATGGAACGGTGGCAACCGAGGACGAGCGCTTCTACGAGCACGGCGGCTTCGACCTGGCCGGCATCGCGCGTGCGCTCGTGGTGAACATCACCGGATCGGGTCGCGAGGGCGCCTCGACCATCACGCAGCAGTTCGTGCGCAACACCATCCTCTCCGACGAGATGGATGAGATATCCATCAAGCGCAAGGTGCGCGAGATGTACCTTTCCGTCAAGCTCGAGGAAGTGTACTCGAAAGACGAGATACTGCGCATGTACCTCAACACCATCAACTACGGCAACGCCACGTACGGCATCCAGGCCGCCTCGCAGCGCTACTTCTCGAAGGACGCGACCGACCTGACGCTGGCCGAGGCTGCCGCCCTCGTGGGCATTCCCCAGTCGCCGTCTTACAACAACCCGCTTGTCGACGGCGGCAAGAACTGCATAGAGCGACGCAATCTCGTGCTCGACCGGATGCTGTCGAATGGCTATATCACCCAGGAGGAGCACGACGCGGCGCAGCAGGCTCCCCTCGAGGTCAACGAGACCATCCCCACGAACGACGGCATCCTCGCCTACCCGTACTTCACCAGCTACATGCGCCAAGAGCTCAAGGAAGAGCTGGGAATGTCGGAGGCGGAGATACTCAAGGGCGGGTTCACCATCGTCACGACGCTCGACGTCACCGCCCAGGAGGCGGCGGAGCAGGCAGCGAGGGACAAGGCCGCCCAGGCAAACGGGACTGCCGGCCTTGACAACGTGTTCGAGTCTGCCATGGCGGCCGTCGACCCCGAGACGGGCCACATCAAGGCGCTCGTCGGGGGCAGGGATTACTCTGAGAGCCAGGTGAACCTCGCAACGGGCACCGGCGGGGCCGGCCGTCAGTCGGGATCCTCGTTCAAGACGTTCACCCTGGTGGCGGCTATCAAGGCGGGAATCGATCCGCAGACCCTCATCAACTGCTCGGCCACGGCGAAGTTCCCCGGGTGGTCCGTCGAGAACATCAACAAGACGGAGTATGGAACCCGCAGCATCGCGCGTGCCTTCGCCGTGTCTTCGAACACCGGTTTCGCGCGCCTCTGCCTGTCGCTCGGGCCCGACGCCGTGGCTTCGACTGCCAAGGAGATGGGCATCCATTCCAATCTGTCGAGCACCGGCTCTATTACGTTAGGCGTCGACGCGGTGACGCCCCTTGAGATGGCCGAGGCCTACGCTACGCTTGCCAGCGGGGGCGTCCACCACAACACCACTCCCGTCCTGCAAGTTTACAATCGCGATGACGAGCTGGTCGTGGATAACACCACCACCGAGGGAGAGCGGGTGCTCGAGCCCGAGGTCGCCCATGCGGCCCTCAAGGTTATGGAGGGCGTCGTGCAGAGCTCCGAGGGCACCGGCACCGATGCCGCCTTGGCGAACGGGCAGGTTGTCGCAGGTAAGACGGGCACCTCGGACGATTACAAGGACAGTTGGTTCTGCGGCGTGACGCCCCAGATGTCGGTGGCTTTCTGGCTTGGCGACCGTCGCGATTACTTTGGAGGCAACTCCTGCGAATCGATCCCGCCGTCGGTCACGGTGGCAAGCGCCTTTGCCAGCTTCATGAACGTGGTGCTCGAAGGGCAGCCTGCGGTCGATTTCGCCAATGCCGCCAATCCGCCGTATAAGACCTATACCGATGCGAAGTACGGCATCGGGGGCACCGCCGGCTCTTCAGGTGAGGATGAGTCGAAAGACTCGGACAAGAAGGACAAAGACACCGATTCCAACAGCGCGAACGGGACCAACAACGGCTCGAACTCGGGCGGCACTAACGGATCCAACACGCCGGGAGGGCCATCCGGCGGTGGGACCGACAAGCCCGATCCGGCTCCAACCCCGGACCCCGAGCCCACGCCGGACCCCGAGCCCACGCCCGATCCGGAACCGGAGCCGACCCCCGATCCCGAGCCCACCCCGAAGCCCGATCCGGCCAAGACCCCGTCTGCGGCAAGTTTCTCTCTGCCAACGATTTGGTCGCGCACACTTCAAATGCTCGCCGCATAACAGGTACACTGTTTGCAGGTTGTTTTCACGCGCCGCATCCAAGCGGCGCTTTACTCGAAAGGGAAGTAGGTTGTACATGAAACGTTCCATGCTCATCAAAGCCGTCGGCGTCATGTGCGCGGCCTTCGTGGCGGTTGCCGCGCTCGCCGGCTGCACGTCGCAGGAAAGCGCCGCGACGAAGCAGCAGTCCGAGAACCGACAGTACATGACGCAGGTCAACCAGACGATGGAAGATCTGCAGAGCCGGCTCGACGGTTTCACCGACGCCGTGTCGCGCGGCGACCTGGTGGGCATGCGGACACAGGCCGACAACGCCTACAAGGCGCTCGACGAGCTGGGCAAGCTGAACGTCCCCGACGATCTCAAGGACATCCAGCAGGAGTACGTCGACGGCACGAACAAGCTGAAGGACGCCCTGAACGCCTACATCGAGCTCTACACGGAAATCGACAGCGCCACCGAGGCACAGCCTTTCGACTATTCGACGTACGACCAGCGTATAGCCGATATCAAGAGCCAGTACGACGAGGGTATCGGCAAGCTCCAGTCGGGCGACAACAAGGCCTCCGAGAAGAACTAGCAACAGCCTGTTCTTCCAACCAAAACGCTCCCCTTCCTCAAGTTCGTGGAAGGGGAGCGTTTCGATGCAAGGGCAAAACGTCGAATCATCCCGTGCCGTCAGGCGGAGGGTCGGGGGTTGGGTCCGGGTCGGGAGGTGGATCCGGGTCGGGCGTCGGGGTAGGTGTCGGCGTGGGGGTCGGGTCAACCGGCTTCGGCCCCTTCGACACCACGAGCACGATCTTGCCGTTCTGCACGCTCTGGCTGATGACGATGCCCGCTGCGACGCTGCTCGAATACTCCTCGGTATAGGAGACGTCGTACCCGTTCAGCAGGGAGGCGGCATCGCTTAGGGAAAGCCCCACGGCACCCGCCGCCTTCGCGGCGAGCTCCTTGTCCTTCTCTTCCTGCGTTTGCTTCGCGTACTTCTCCTTCTGCTCCGTGTTGAAGGGGTTCTTGTACTCGGGATCCTTCGTCTCGGGGAATTGCACGATCTCCGTACCCGCGAGGGCTCGCGACATGAAGTCCCTCCACAGATAGTTGGCAGTGAGGTCCTCGTCGGTCTGTTCGTAATTGCGGCTGCCGATCCAAGCGGCGCACGAGAGTTGCGGCGAGTATCCTACGAGCCAGTGTCCGCGAAATTCCTGCACGGTGCCCGTCTTGCCCGCCACCGGTTGCCCGTTCGTCGGCATCATGCCGTAGGCGGTGCCATCAGAAGATTCGAAAACCGTGCGAAGCACCTTGGTCACGGCACCCGCCACCTCTTCGGAGATCACACGCTCTCCCTCGTCGCTGGTCGGTGCCTCGTAGACCACGTTGCCGTTCTTGTCCACGATCTTCGTCACGGCTACCGCCTCGTGTCGCATCCCACCGGTAGCAAAGGTGGCGTAGGCTTTCGCCATATCGAGGGGCGTGACGTTCTCCGTGCCCAGCGTGGCAATAGGCAGGTTCTGCGTTTCGAAGTTCGCCCCGAGGCGTTGCGCCATCTCGTTCATGGCGGCAGGGGTCACTTTTTCGGCAAGTCGGTAGTAGCCAGTGTTCGACGACACGGTGGTGGCGCTTGCGATGCTGCGTATCCCGTAGTTGGTATTGCCGAAGTTCCAAAGCTCTTTGCCGCCCGTTATGGTCATCGGGTTCGTGCAGTCGATCATCGTTGCGGGATTGATGCCCTGCTCGATGGCTGCCGCCAAGGTGAACGGCTTGAACGACGATCCTGTAGGCTGGCCTCCCTGCGTGGCGACGTTCCATTGGTTAGAGAAATAGTCCTTGCCGCCCACGAGGGCTTTTATATAGCCCGTACTTGGCTCGACGGCCACGATGGAGGACTCGAGATTATCGGCAATGACCTCGTTTTGGGCGGCGCAGGCCGCTTCAGCCTTCTCCTGCATGGCCGGGTCGAGCGACGTGTAGATGGTGTAGCCACCCTCGAACAGGTCGGCATAGGAGAGGCCGAAGGGGTTGTTCTCGGCCGTCAGAAGGTCGCGGACATAGCTGGTAAAGTAAGGATAGGCGTAGATTCCCTGGCTGGGCGGATCGCCGGCCAGGTTCAGATCCTCCTCCAGCGGCACCGCTTGGGCTGCATCGTGCTCCTCCTGCGTGATGTCGCCGGCCGTGAGCATGCGGTCGAGCACCACGTTGCGGCGCTCCTGGCAGGCCTCCGGGTTCTCCTTCGGGTTGAGGTACGTCGGCGACTGGGGGATGCCCACAAGGGCGGCAGCCTGCGACAGCGTCAAGTTGAGCGCCGACACCTGGAAGTAGTTCTGTGCCGCCGCCTCTATGCCGTAGCAGCCGTCGCCGTAGTTGATGGTGTTCAGGTACATGAGGAGTATCTCGTCTTTGGAGTACATCTTCTCCATGTCCACCGCCAGCTGCGCTTCGCGGATCTTGCGCTCGAACGAGATGTCGTTGGCCTCCTCGGACAGCACGGTGTTGCGCACGAGCTGCTGCGTGATGGTGGAGGCGCCCTCGAGCGCCCCGCCGCCCAGGTTGACGAGCACGGCGCGTGCGATGCCGGGAAGGTCCACGCCGGTATGCTCGTAGAAGCGCACATCCTCGGTGTCCACCGTGCCCTTGAGCACGTAGGGGCTCACCTGGTCGGCCGAGGCGAGCGGGTCCCGCTTCTCAAGCTGGAACTCGGCCAAAAGCGTGCTCTGGTCGCCCGCGTACATCGTCGACTCCTGCGCGTAGTTGAACGCGTCGGTGCTCGACAGGCTGGGGAGGTCGCTCGTCCAATCGTCTATGACGTGAAGCACGCCCTGGACGCCTTGATACGCCACGAAGCAGAAAGCCGCTGCTGCGACAAGCAGGAGCCATTTCGCGGCATGGGTGCGCGTTTCGCGCTGTTTTCGCCGTATTTTCATGGTTCGACTATACTACCATACTGCCGTTGCCGAACCGTTACAACGCGGGCCGGCGCACAGAAAAGAGCATAAAGCGGCTGCTCGCACGCATAATGCACGTGCGGTCGCATGAGATACGCAGTTAGGAAGCAACTATGTCGAACCAGCAAGGCACGGCGCTGCCGTCCGTGGAACTGCTTGCCCCGGCGGGGGGCGCAGAGGCGCTGCACGCGGCGGTGGCAGGTGGGGCGGATGCCGTCTACCTGGGATTGGACGCGTTCAACGCACGGCGCAACGCCGACAACTTCACGCTTGAGACCCTTGGCGAGGCCTGCGACTACGCGCATCTGCGCGGCGTGCGCGTGTACGTGACGCTGAACACCGCCATCCTGCCCTCGGAGGTCGACCGCGCTCTCGAGTGCGCGCGGCAGGCGTACCGGGCCGGCGCCGATGCCTTCATCGTGCAGGACGTGGGCGTGGCCGCCGAGCTCGCCCGCTCGCTTCCCCAGGCGCGCCTGCATATCTCCACGCAGATGAACACCCACAACGCAGCCGGCATCGAGGCAGCCGCCAAGCTGGGTGCGCGCCGCGTGACGCTCGCGCGCGAGCTGTCCCTGGCAGAAGTTGAGCACCTGGCCGGCATTGCGTCCGACCTCGGCCTGGAAGTCGAGGCGTTCGCCCACGGTGCCCTGTGCGTGTGCTATTCGGGCCAGTGCTTCATGTCCTCGATGATCGGCGGCCGCTCGGCGAACCGGGGCCTGTGCGCCCAGGCGTGCCGGCTTCCCTACGAGCTGCGCAACCGCGCACAGCGCAAGGAGCTGCCGTCGCCGGGCGAGCACCTGCTCTCGCCGCAGGATCTCTGCGTCATCGACCTCATGCCCGAGCTGGTGGCAGCCGGTGCCGCCTCGCTCAAGATAGAGGGGCGCATGAAGTCCGCCGACTACGTGTTTGCGGTGACGTCCGCCTACCGGGCGGTGCTCGACCGCGTGCTGGCCGCGCGTGCGACGGGCGAGGCGGCGGAGAGTGACCCCGTGCGCGCCACCGGCGACGAGCGCCGCGCGCTCGAGGAGGCGTTCTCGCGTGGATTCACCACGGCGTACCTCACGGGCCAACGCGGCAACGACATCATGAGCTACGGACGCCCCAACAACCGCGGCGTCTTCGTGGGCCGCGTGGCTTACGCGCGCGACGGGGTGGCGGCTATCGCCGCCGAGGAGGAGCTGCACGAGGGCGACGTGCTGGAATTCTGGACGAACAAGGGTCACTTCGCCCACACGCTCGGCCCTCTCGAGGCCGACAAGGCGGGCAACGTGCGCACGGCTCCGCAGCGGGCGGTGGGCAAGGGCGACCGCGTGTTCCGCGTGCGCAACGCCGCCACCGGCTTCGCCGACGACCCGTTAGCGCCGCGCGTGCGCGTGGTCGGTTCGGCGCGGCTGCGCATCGGCGAGCCGCTGCGCATCGAGTTTCGGCTCGCCGGCGCGGAGGCCGATGCCGCCGACGCCATCGGCGTGGCGGAGGGCGACGTCGTGGAGGCGGCGCGTACGAAGGCCGTGGCCGCGACGGACGTCCGGGCGCATATCGACCGGCTCGGGCAGACGCCGTTCCAGCTCGACGCGCTCGATATCGACCTCGACGAGAACGTGGGCATCGGCTTCTCCCAGCTGCACCGCGTGCGCGCCGACGCGCTCGACAACCTAAGCGCGAGTCTGTTGGCCCCCTATCGCAACCGCGCCCTGCCGCGCGTGCAGGAGCGGCCCCGCCGGGTTCCGGCCGAGCGCCGGGGCTGCACGGTTGCCGCATGGGTGACGAACCCCGCCTGCGCGCGCGCCGCCAAGCGCGCCGGCGCCGATACGGTCTACGTTCCGGCCCTCAACTACAAGCGCGGCGAGGCGGTCATCGCCGGCCAGCGCACGGGCACGGCAGAGCAGGCCGGCTACCCGAAGCAGTGCGTCACGGCGCTGCCCGTGGTCGACCATGACCCGGTGGCCGGCACCCGCGAGGATCTGCTCGGCTTCGACCCCTGGCGCTACGTGAAGCCCGGGAAGCCCGTGCTCGCCGAGAGTCTGGGCGCCGTGCAGCGCGCCGCCGAGCTGGGCGCCGTCGTGGAGGCGGGCCCGCACCTGCCGCTTGTGAACCGCCTCTCGCTCGAAACGATGGCCGACTGGGGGGTCGAGCGCGTGTGGCTCTCGCCCGAGCTCACGCTCGGCCAGGTGGCCGACCTGGCCGAGAACGCGCCCGTCGCGCTCGGCCTGACCATCATGGGGGCGCAGGAGCTCATGGTGTGCGAGCACTGCCTGCTCATGAGCCAGGGACCGTGCAACGAGCGGTGCGACGAGTGCGCGCGCCGCAAGAGCCCGCACTACCTCAAGGACCGCAAGGATTACGAGTTCCCCGTCGTCACCGACGCGCTGGGGCGCAGCCACGTGTACAACGGCGTGGTGCTCGACGTGGCCCAGGTGGTTCCCGACCTCATTGCAGCCGGCCTCTCGGCGCTCATGGTGGATGCCACGCTCATGAACGTCGAGGAGACGGCCGCCGCCGTGGCCCGCACCGTCCGCGCCCGCGACGTGGCCCAGCGCGACGGCAACGCGCTCGCCAAGACTCCCGGCACCACCAGCGGCCACCTCTACCGAGGGGTCTCGTAAGGGGGAAGCGCCACGATCAGGGGGTGACAGAGGGACGGGGATAATGTCACCCCCGCAAGCCGGCCCCGCCCCGCCCTCGCCGCCCTCGCAATCCCGGGCATGTGAAACGCCCCTTGTCGACCACCGATGTGCTAGAATCTCCAACACTATATATAGTAAGGAGAGAGATCGATGCTATCCGCTGAAGAACAACTGCACACCATCGCCTCCGGCGCGGCGCAGATCGTGCCGGAAAGCGCGCTGCTCGAGAAGCTCAAGCGCGGCAAGCCCCTCAATATCAAGCTGGGCGTCGACCCCACGGCCCCCGACATCCACCTCGGGCATGCCGTGCCGCTGCGCAAGCTCCGCCAGTTCCAGGACCTCGGCCACGGCGTCACGCTCATCATCGGCGACGGCACCGCGCTCATCGGCGACCCGTCCGGCCGCAACTCCACGCGCCCGCAGCTCACCTCCGAACAGATCAAGGCGAACGCCCAGACCTACGTCGACCAAGCCTTCAAGATCCTCGATCCCGAGAAGACCACCCTGCGCTACAACTCCGAATGGCTGCTCTCCCTCAACATGGAGGGCCTTTTGAAGCTTGCCAGCAACTTCACGGTGGCCCGCATCCTCGAGCGCGACGACTTCCACAACCGCTACACCAACAGCCAGCCCATCAGCCTGCACGAATTCCTCTACCCGCTCATGCAGGCCTACGACTCGGTCGTCATCGAGGCCGACGTGGAGCTCGGCGGCACCGATCAGCTGTTCAACCTGCTGGCCGGCCGCGAGCTCATGGAGAAGATGGGCATGGAGCCGCAGGTGTGCCTCACGCTTCCGCTGCTCGAGGGCACCGACGGCGTGCAGAAGATGTCCAAGAGCTACGGCAACTACATCGGCCTCACCGACGAGCCGGCCGACATGTTCGGCAAGGTCATGTCCATCCCCGACGAGCTCATGGTGAAGTACTACCGCCTGGCCTCCGCGCTACCGGTCGACGAGATCGACGAGATCGAGCGCGGCTTGGCTGCCGACGAGCTGCATCCCAACAAGGTGAAGCGCGCGCTGGCGCAGAACATCGTGGCGGCCTACTACGACGAGGCGGCGGCGCAGGCGGCCGAGGAGCAGTTCGACCTCGTGTTCAAGCAGCACGCCGTGCCCGATGACATCCCCGAGTTCGCGGCCGATCTCGCCCCCAACGACGAGGGCACCGTCTACCTGGCCAAGCTTATCGCCGATGCGGGCCTGGCTGCCAGCGCCGGCGAGGCCCGGCGCCTCATCGACGGCGGCGGCGTGAAGGTGAACGGCGAGCCCGTTCCCGCCAAGTCCTACAACGTGGACCCGGCGATGCTGGCGGGTGCCACGCTCCAGGTGGGCAAGCGCAAGTTCGTGCGCCTGGTCTAGGAAATCTGCCGACGAAGGCCCGTTCCGCCCTTGGCGGGGCGGGCTTTTTCGCATCAAGGGAAAGAATTTGGAAAACGTTGCAAGGATTCGCCCCGCCCGCTCGTGTTAGCGGTGAAGGAAGAAGCGAACCGAACCAACCAGGAGGACCGAAGCATGAAGAAGAGAACCGTCGCCATCGCCCTTGTCGCGTTGCTGGCAGTTGCCGCCGTGCCCACCATCGCCTTCGCCAGCGCCCAGGGCGGCGCCACGACGACGGAGCCTGTCGTCGCGCGGGGGATTGCCGATTCGGCGCCGGCGGCGCAGAAGGCCGTCGAGGCGGCATCGACCGCCGCGCCCGCGTGTCCGGGCTATGTCGACGCCGATAACGATGGCGTTTGCGACAACTACGCAGCCGGCACGTGCGCGCAGGGCGGACACCATCGCGGCTATGTCGACGCCGACAACGACGGTATCGGTGTCTGCGACAACTACGCCAGCGGCGCGTGCGCTGGTCAAGGCAACGGCCGTGGCCAGGGTGCCGGCTACGTCGATGCGGACGGCAACGGTACGTGCGACAACTACGAGGCAGGCACCTGCCCGGACAACGGCGCCGGCCACGGTCACGGCCAGGGGGCCGGCGCGGGCCGCGGCCATCACGGCCGCGGCTGCTAGCGCCGTCGTCGCGCCGGGCAGGGCATGAGGCCGCACGAGGACATAGAGCAGGCGATGGACGCGCACGGCTCCACGGTGTGGCGCGTGTGCGTCCTCTACTTTCGTGCTTCGGCCGATGCCCAGGATGCGTTCCAGGACACCATGGTCAAATACGCCCTTGCCGACACCGTCTCGTTTAACGATGACGAGCATCGCAAGGCCTGGCTCATTCGCGTGGCTGCCAACACCTGCAAGGACATGCTCAAGGCATCCAGCCGCGCGAACGTTCCCCTTGACGAAGGCGCCTGCGGCGACAAGCTCGTGTCCTGCGACGAGGCGATGCAGCCCGCATCGTTTTCGAGCGAGGTCGTGGACGCCCTGCGTGGGCTGACCGACCCGCCGCGCACGCCCCTCTACCTTTCTCTCTATGAAGGCTACACCGCTCCGGAAATCGCGACGATGGTCGACGCGCCCGTCAACACCATGTACTCGTGGATTGCACGTGGCAAGATGCTTCTGAAGGAGGCCCTCTCATGAACGATTTGGAGCAACGCGTTCGCGAGGCCTTCGATGAGGTGTCGCTTCCTCCCGAAGTGAGGGCGCGCACGCTTGCCGCCATCGACGATCTGGTACAGCCCAGGGAAGCTTCGCCTTCGAAGCCCCCTGCGCCGCGCATTGTGAAGTGGCGCCGTGCCGCCATCGCCCTTGCAGCGTGCTTGGTGCTGGCGGCCGTGGGCCTCGCAGGCTCCCGCCTGTACTTCGAGGAGACGGCATTCGTGGGCATCGACGTGAATCCGTCTATCGAGCTTGGCATCAACCGCTTTGACATCGTCGTCTCGGCGAAGGCCTACAACGAGGACGGCGAGGCTCTGCTTCGCGACGTATCGGTTACGGGAAAGCCCTACGACAGCGCCGTGGCAACGCTCACCTCGAGCACTGCCTTCGCGCCTTACCTGGAAAGCGACGCCTACATTGCGATAAGCGTGGCTTCCAACGACGCAGGCCAGTCCGACACGCTGCGCACGCAAAGCGACGCCTGCCTGCGCAGCCTGCCTTGCGAGGGCTCCTGTCATACGGTTGACGCGGAGACGCGCGCGGCTGCTTCGGCTGCCGGCATGGGTGCAGGCCGCTATCAGGCGGCACTCCGCCTGCTGGAGCTGGACGGCAGCCTGACGCTCGAAGACTGTGCCTCTATGAGCATGCACGAGCTGCGCAGCCGTATCGCCGCCCTCGAAGGCGGCGAGCCAGAGGGGGAGGGCGGCCAGCAAGGCGGCGCAGGCTGGGGATCCGGTCACGACGGCCCCGCTGGCAACGGCCACGGGCAGGGGGCAGGCCAGGGAAAGGGCGCTTCGGGCAAGGGCCACCACGCCGAATAAGCGCAAGTTTGAAGGATATGTGGCGCCATCCACGATAAGCTTGAAGCTTAATAGTGCTTCATCAGGCGTTTTACCAAAAGGTGTCGAAAAGTTTTCAAAAACTTGCATTTTCCCATTGCGTTGGTAATAGCTTACCGGTATTATACAAAACCCGCGCTTGAGGAGAGCGTGGGTCGTTCCTTCTGAAGAGAGCTTTTAGGAGCACGAAGATCGCGAGTCCGTTTCAACGGCATCTCGAAAATCTTCGAAAGTTTTCGAAAAAAAGTTCTTGACAGGATGGCAACGGGAAGGTAAAGTATCTCCTTGCGCCGCTCGCCCGGAAGGGAGGCGGCGAGGCCCCCCGGAAGGGGAGGCGAGAACCTTGAAAACCGGATATTGCGAGATG
>NZ_PPTS01000013.1:0-27935 GCF_003340385.1 Gordonibacter pamelaeae
GTCGATCTGGCCCTCGGGGGTCGAGGCGCCGGCGGTGACGCCGACGGCGCCGCAGCCGGCGAGCCAGGCGGGGTCGATCTCGTCGGGCGACTCTATGTGGCGGGTGCGGGGGCAGGCGGCGGCGCAGGCGGGCTTCGGCCTTCGATAATGCAACGGTGGGACTACTTCAAGAGAGCGCGGGAAACAAGGCCCCACGGATTCACCTATACTAGTAGGGGCAACAAAGGACGACGCAGGGAAAAGCAAGGCGGGCAAGGGCGCTCCCCCTCAGGGAGCATAGGCGGGATAGGAGATCGGCATGGAGGAACCCGGACAACTTGGCGACGGGCTGGCAGAGCGGGGGCAGGCTCGCAGTGCTGCCCCCGGAGGCCCTTGCCCCGTCACGATCCCCCTGCCCCCGCAGGCCGCCTTCGCCCTCGCCGCGCTCGAGGAAGCCGGCTTCGAGGCATGGTGCGTGGGCGGCTTCGTGCGCGATGCGCTGCTCGGGCGGGCGTGCGCCGACGTCGACGTGGCCACCGACGCGCCCTGGCAGGAGGTGCAGCGCGTGTTCGAGGCGGCCGGCTGCCGCACGCACGAGACGGGCACGGCGCACGGCACGCTCACCGTAGTAGTGGAGCAAGAGGCGCTGGAGATCACGACCTACCGGGACGACGGCGTCTACGCGGACGCGCGGCACCCCGAGGCCGTTTCCTTCGTCCGCACCATCGAGGAGGACCTGGCCCGCCGCGACTTCACTATGAACGCGCTGGCCTACCATCCAAAACGCGGCATCCTCGACCCGTACGGGGGCGTGGCGGACCTCGAAGCACGCACGATACGCGCCGTGGGCGACCCCGCTCGCCGCTTCTCCGAGGACGCGCTGCGCATCCTGCGGGCATGTCGGTTCGCCTCGCAGCTGGGGTTCTCCATCGAGCCTGCCACCTACGCCGGCATGATGGCGAACAAGGGCCAGCTTCTGCGCATATCGGCCGAACGGGTGACGCACGAGCTGGAATGCCTGCTCTTGGGCGCGCACGTGCACGACGCCCTCATGGGCACGGTGGACGTGCTGGCCGCGGTACTGCCCGAGCTGGTGGCGTGCAAGGGCTTCGAGCAGCGCACGCCCTACCATGTATACGACGTGCTCGAGCACACGGCGTTCGTCGTGCAGAACACCCCGCCCTCCCCCCTCGTGCGCTGGGCGGCGCTCTTCCACGATATGGGGAAGCCGGCGGCGTTCTTCCAGGATGCGGACGGCACGGGGCACTTCTACGGCCATGCGAAGATCAGCGTGGAGCTGGCGCGGGCGGCCATGGGGCGGCTCGCACTCTCGCCGGCCTTCGTCGGGCGCGTGCTGACGTTGGTGAAGCATCACGACGACGTGATAGAGCCCACGCCGAAAGCCGTGAAGCGGGCCCTCGCCCGCCTGGGCGGCGACGTGGGGCTGTTCCGCGCGCTCTGCGACCTGAAGCGCGGCGACGCGCTCGCCCAGGCACCGCGGTGCGCGGGGCGCGTGGAGCTGGCCGACGAGCTCGAAGAGGTGCTGGGCGGGATACTGGAGGCGAACGAGGCCTTCACGTTGAGGAAGCTCGCCGTGGACGGCCGCGACGTGATGGCGGCCGGCGTGCGGCAGGGGCCGGCCGTGGGCGCCGTGCTCGCTGCGGCGCTCGACGCCGTGATCGACGAGCGCATGCCGAACGAGCGCGCGGCCCTGCTGGCCTTCGCAGCCGCCTGGCTCGCCGAGCAGGACGGCCGGGATGCGGCAGAGGGCACGAAGGGCCCGGAACGCGCCGCGGACGAAAAGCGGGCTGCGGGCGCAGGGAGCGGCGCCGGCGACGTGGCAGGCGCCTAACGGTTGGCCCACCTGCCTGCAACGGCGCCGCCGGACGGAGCCGGGGCCGCAGCGGGCGCTCCTATACTGACGGGATACCGAGACCCCGATAGGAAGCGAGGCGCCATGGCAACGATGACGCAGGAGCGCACCGAGCGCGAGACGACCCGGCAGGCCCAGCCGGGGGACGCGCCCCAGACCCAGGGCGAGACGCCCACCCCCATGAGCATCACCATCGTGGAGAACGGCCCGTACGTGGTCAACGGCTCCGTGCCGCTGCTCGAGGAGGTCATCACGCCGGTGGGCGGCCATCGCGAGTACCGCGTGCGCCGCACGTTCCCCGCCACGCAAACCTATGCGCTCTGCCGCTGCGGGCGCACGAAGACGCCGCCGTTCTGCGACGGCTCGCACGTCACGGCCGGCTTCGACGGCACCGAGACGGCCAGCCGCGAGCCCTTCGAGGAGCGCGCCGACGTCTACCCCGGCCCAGGCGCGTACCTGCTCGACGACAACCGCTGCGCCTTCGCGCGCTTCTGCCACCGCGAGGACGGCGACGTGTGGACGCTCACCGAGCTCTCGGGCGACGAGCGCTTGAAGGAAGAGGCGATAAAGGCCTCGTCGGACTGCCCCGCCGGGCGGCTCGTGCACTACGACACCGCCGACGGCACCCCCTACGAGCCCGAGCTGGATCCCGCGATCTCGCTTCTGGAGGACCCCGAGGAGGGCGTGAGCGGCCCGCTGTACGTGCGCGGGGGAATCCCCCTGATCAGCTCCGACGGCAGCACCTACGAGCTGCGCAACCGCTATGCGCTCTGCCGCTGCGGGGCGTCGCGCAACAAGCCGTTCTGCGATGCCATGCACGTGAGCATCGGGTTCTCGGACGGCTTGGACTGACGGAGCGCCGCACGGAAGCGCGGAGCGCCCGCAAGCGCCCTGTCGCAGCCCGGCAACGAGCGCGCCTCCCGGCCCGCTGGCGGGCAAGTTCGAAATTTTCAAAAAAAGTTGGGCTGGGGCCTTGACGAAGTCCATGGCTCCCCGTAATATATGCACTCGCGCTTGCGACTGTTGCAACAAGCAACGGAAGCACATCGGTTAGCCGATGGGGTGTCGTCTAATGGCAGGACAGCGGTTTCTGGTACCGTATGTGAGGGTTCGACTCCTTCCACCCCAGCCATTTTTGCGGTATACTGCACAGCGCACTATGTGGCTCCGTCGTCTAGCGGTTTAGGACGCCGCCCTCTCAAGGCGGAGGTCGCCGGTTCGAATCCGGTCGGAGCTACCAAGCAACTTGCAGGCCGGGGCATCAGCCCCGGCCTTTTTGCTATTTCGCCCCGAGGAAAGGGAGGCCGCATGGATCGAGCGAACACGGGCACGGCAACCCCATCGAGCATGGCCGTGCCAGACCCGGCCGATGCCTGCCTGGCAGCGCCCTTCGGCATGCCGGTAGAGCTGCTGCCGAACCTGTACCTGGTGCGCGTGCCGCTGCCGCACAACCCCCTGCGCGCGCTCAACTCCTACCTGATCTTGTCGAAGGACCGCACGACCATCGTCGATGTGGGCTTCAACCACCCCGCCTGCGAGGAGGCGCTCGGCCAGGCGCTCGCCGCCCTGGGGCGCACCTGGGACGGCGTGGAGATCGTGCTGACCCATTCGCATCCCGACCACACGGGAAACCTCGACCGCATCTACCGCGACGGCATGCCGGTCTTCGCGAACCTCCACTCGTTCCAAGAGGTGGAGAACCTGCAGGACATGGAGGCCCGCGTGTTCGGCCCCCTGCTGCTGAAGGCGGCCACGCCGCACCAGAGCGGCTTGGGCTTCGGAAAGGGCAAGCCTACGCTGCACGTATCGGCCGAGCTGCTGCCTCTGAAGAACCAGCCGGCCGTGACGTTCCTGCACGAGGGCGACGTGCTCCGTGCGGGGCCCTATGCGTTCGAGGTGCTGGAGACGCCCGGGCACGACCCGTGGCACCTCTGCCTCTACGAGCCGTCGCGCAGGATACTGTTGGCAGGCGATCACGTGCTCGAGCGCATCACGCCCTCGATAGCCTCGTGGTTCCCGGCCTACAACGCCCTGGAGGAGTTCCTGGCGAGCTTGGGGAAGGTAAGCAACCTGGACGTCGAGCGGGTGCTGCCGGGCCACGGCGCCGTGTTCGGCGATCTGCGCGGGCGCGCCCTGCACCTCATCAGCCACCACGAGGAACGCCTTCAGGAGATATACGACCTGGTGGCCGAGGGGCACGGGGACGTCGTATCCATCTCGTCGCACGCGAAGTGGCGCTACGACAACTGGCGCTCCTGGCCGCTCGACCAGAAGTTCTTCTCGATGGGCGAGACGATGGCGCACTTGGTGTACCTGGTTTGCGAAGGCAAGCTGAAGCAGACGATCTGCGGCGACGAGTACCGCTTCGAGCTGCCGTAGCCGACGGGGCGCGATACGGCATACGGCGCTGCGAGACAAGGAGCATCCCATGCACATCGACCTGATCATCGAAAGCGAGAACGTGTTCACCGGGACCGACGCCGCGACGAGGCCCGCCGCCGTCGCCATCTCCGGCGACCGCATCGTGGCCGTGGGCCCGCGAGCGGACGTGCACGCCTTCGCCCGCGCGCGCAACGAGGGCCCCGCGCCCGAGGTGCGCGACTTCGGCGACGCGCTCGTGGTGCCCGGATTCCACGATTCGCACCTGCACTTCTTCCATTCGGCCGTGTACGCCTCGCCCTTGGCGACCATGTTCCTCGGCGAGAACGAGGCCGACTGCGTCGAGCGCATGCGGGCGTTCGCCGCCGAGCGCCCGAACGGCTGGCTGCTGGCGCAGGGATGGCGCGAGTACCGGTGGGACCCGCCCGTGCTTCCCTCGAAGCGCTCGCTCGACGAGGCCTTCCCCGCCCGCCCCGTGGCGCTGTACTCGGGCGACGCCCACACGCTGTGGCTCAACTCGGCGGCGCTGGCCGAGCTGGGGCTCACGCGCGACAGCGTTCCCCCGGCGGGCGGCTCCTACGATCGCGACGAGGCGGGCGAGCTGACCGGCATCGTGCGCGAGGCGGCCGCCATGGAGCTGATGCCGCAGATCATGGGATCGTTCACCGACGAGGAGGTGGCGAGCGCCTACCGCGGGTTCTTCGCGCGGCTTGGCGCGTTCGGCGTGACGAGCGTCTGCGATATGTCGCTCATGGCGCATCCGGGGCTCGACTTCATCCGCGACGACGTGCACGCGGCCCTGCTCGAGCGCGGCGAGCTGACCGCGCGCGTGCACCTCTTCCCCACGCTGACGGGCGACATGGGCCGCTTCGAGACGATGCGCGCGCTCTACACGGGGCCGTGTTTGCAGGCCACCGGCTTCAAGCAGTTCTTCGACGGCGTGTCGAGCCAGCACACGGCCTGGGTGACCGAGCCCTACGCGAACGCGCGCGCCGAAGGCGACTGCGGCCGACCCACGGTGGACGCCGCCGTGATGCGCTCCTTGGTGCTGGCTGCCGCCGAGCGGGGCTACCCCGTGCGCATCCACACCATCGGCGACGCGGCCATCCACGCCGCACTCGACATCTTCGAGGAGGCGCGGGCGACGTACGGGCCGCTGCCGGAAGGGCGCCGCAACTGCCTCGAGCACCTGGAGAACTTCCTGCCCGAGGATCTCGGCCGTCTGGCCGAGCTGCAGGTGGTGGCCGCGGTGCAGCCGCCGCATATGACGCTCGACCCGGGCGGCCCCGAGCGCGACCTGGGGCCCGGGCGCGTGCCCTACATGTGGCCGCTGCGCACGCTGCTCGACCGCTCCACGGTGCTCGCGTTCGGGACGGACTCGCCCGTGGTGGACGTGAACTCGATGGACGTGCTGTACAGCGCCGTGACGCGCCAGGACCCGGGCACGCACGAGCCCGCCGGCGGCTGGCTGCCCGACGAGCGCATCGGCAGGGCGGAGGCCCTGCGCGCCTACACGCAGGGCAGCGCCGCGGCGGCGGGGCGCCGGCGCGAGCTGGGCACCCTCGAGACGGGCAAGCTGGCCGATATCGCCGTGCTCGACCGCAACCTGCTGGCTTGCGATCCGGAGGATATCCAGAAGACGAAGGTGCTGGCCACGTTCATGGGCGGCCGCTGCGTGTTCGAGCGGTAGGTTCGGGGGAAGGGGACGTTGCCCCCGTCTCCTCGCCTCATTCCCACATATGATCGAGCGGGCCGCTGCCCTTCCCCAGGTCGAGGCCCGAGGCGAGGGCGCCGTGCACGTAGGCCTTAGCGGCGCGCACCGCTTCCTCCATCGGAAGGCCCTTCGCGAGGCCGCAGGCGATGGCCGACGAGAGCGTGCAGCCGGTGCCGTGGGTGTTCTCGGTTTCGATGCGCTCCGCTCGCAACCAGAGCGCCGGTGCGTCCGCATGCGCCACGAGCACGTCGTCGGCGCGCGCGAAGCTGTGACCGCCCTTCACGAGCGCGGCGCCCCGCACCCGCCCGGCCAGCTCGCGGGCGGCACGTTCCATGGACGCGTCATCGTCCACCGCGAACCTGCACAGCACCTCCGCCTCCGGCATGTTCGGCGTGACCACGTCCGCGAGGGGCAGCAGGCGCGCCCTCAGGGCCTCGACGGCGTCCTCGCTGATGAGGCGCGCGCCGCTCGTGGCCACCATGACGGGGTCGACCACGATGTTGGCCGCCCCGTGGCGCTCGAGCGCGTCGGCGACGGCCTCGATGATGGCGGCCGACGACACCATGCCCACCTTCACGGCGGCGGGGCGGATGTCCTCGAACACGGCGTCGATCTGCTGGGATACGAAGGCCGGGTCGACGTCGAGCACGTCGGTCACGCCGAGGGTGTTCTGCGCCGTGAGCGCCGTGACGGCCGTCTCGGCGAACAGGCGATGCGCGGCGATGGTCTTGATGTCGGCTTGGATGCCCGCGCCGCCGCTGGAATCCGACCCCGCGATGCTGAGCACTGCTTCCATGTCGTTGTCCTTTCCTCGGGCGACGGCGCGGTTACGCGCCGAGCGCCGCCTGCACCGCCGCGCGCAAGCGGCGCGCGGCGGCTTCGATGTCGTCGGCGGCGAAGATGGCCGAGACCACGGCCGCCCCGTCGGCGCCCGTGCCGGCGAGCGCGGGCACGGTCCGCTCGTTCAGGCCGCCGATGGCCACGACGGGGATGTCGACGGCCGCGCAGATGGCGGCGAGGCCGTCTGCGCCCACGTCGGCGGCGTCGGGCTTCGTCGGCGTGCCGAACACGGCGCCCACGCCCAGGTAGTCGGCCCCGTCGGCCTGGGCGGCAAGCGCCTGCTCCACCGTCTGCACCGACACGCCCACGATGGCGTCCGGCCCGAGCTCCGCGCGCGCGTCGGCGCACGCGGCGTCGTCCTGTCCCACGTGCACGCCGTCGGCGCCGGCAAGCCGCGCCGCCGCCACGTCGTCGTTGACGACGAACGGAACGCCCGCCGCACGGCACAGCGGCGCGAGCGCGCGGGCGCGCAGCACCACCTCGGCCCGGGGCGCTTCTTTCTCGCGCAGCTGCACGAAGGTCGCGCCGCCCGCCAGCGCCTCCTCGACGCATGCGGCGAGCGTGCGCTCCCCCAGCCACGCGCGGTCGGTGACCGCGTACAGCGCCAACGCGCGGCGCAGATCCTCCCGTGGGTACATCGGCCCTCCTCTCGCTTCCGCCGGCTACGCCAGCTCTTCGACTTTCGCGCCTGCCTCGAGCGCGTTGCCGTCGAGGTTGTACAGCGCGTCCAAGAGGTAGGTGCGGAACGACCCGTTGCCGTCGAGGCCGCCCATGCGGGCTTGCGCCTGCTGGCCCGCAAGGCCCATGCCGGAGACCGCCGCCGCCTGCGACTCCAGGAGCGCGCCCGGGTTCGCCACCGCGTAGGCCGTGCACAGGCACGACAGCATGCAGCCGGCGCCCGTGATGCGGCCCATGAGAGGGCTGCCGTTGCGGACGGCGTAGGCGCGCTCGGCGTCGGCTACGATGTCGATGGCGCCCGTGATGGCCACGACCGCGCCCGTCTTCGCCGCGAAATCGCGCGCGAACGCCGCGCCGGCCGCCAGGTTGTCCTCGGTGACCGCATCGTCGGGACACACGTCAACCCCACGCGTGGCCGCCGCGCCGCCGGCGAGCGCCTTCACCTCCGACATGTTGCCGCGGATGACGGACACGGCCAGCTTGTCGAGCAAATCGCCCGCCACGCGCGTGCGCAGGGCCGACGCGCCCGCGCCCACCGGGTCGAGCACGATGGGATGGCCGAGCTCGCTCGCGCGGGCGCCGGCTGCGAACATGCCCTCGATGGAGCGCTCGTTGAGCGTGCCGATGTTGAGCGTGAGCCCGCCGCAGATGGACGCGATGTCCTCCACGTCGGCGGGCTCGTCGCTCATGATAGGGCTCGCGCCGATGGCCAAAAGCGCGTTCGCGCAGTCGTTCACCGTCACGTAGTTCGTGATGTTGTGCACGAGCGGCGAGCCCGCCCGCACGTTGTCCAGGGCCTTCTTCAAAGCGAATGCCTCCATAGGTTACTCCTTCCCAAGATCGACCGTCAGGCCGTCCATGATCTGATTTACGGTGCGCATGGCGCACATCTGGCCGCACATGGTGCAGGTGCCCTCCGTCGAAGGCGGGGCGCTCTCGAAGTACTCCCGCGCACGCACGGGATCGAGCGCCTCGGCGAACATGCCCTCCCAGTCCACGCGGCGGCGCGCGTCGCTCATGCGGTTGTCGGCATCGCGCGCGCCGGGCACGCCCTTCGCGATGTCGGCCGCATGCGCGGCGATCTTCGTGGCCACGAGGCCCTCGCGCACGTCGGCGGCGTCGGGCAGGCGCAGGTGCTCGGCCGGGGTGACGTAGCACAGGAAGTCCGCGCCCGACGAGGCGGCCACGGCCCCGCCGATGGCGGCCGTGATGTGGTCGTAGCCCGGCGCGATGTCGCAGACGAGCGGCCCGAGCACGTAGAAGGGCGCGTCGTGGCACAGGCGCTTCTCCAGCTTCATGTTGGCGGCGATCTCGTCGAGCGCCATGTGGCCCGGGCCCTCCACCATCACCTGCACGCCCGCGTCCCACGCGCGGCGCGTGAGCTTGCCGATCTCGATGAGCTCGGCGATCTGCCCCGCGTCGGTGGCGTCGTAGGTGGACCCGGGGCGCATGGCGTCGCCCAGGCTGATGGTCACGTCGTGCTCGTGCAGGATGGCCAGCACCTCGTCGTAGAACTCGTAGAAGGGGTTCTCGTTGCCGGTAGCCTCCATCCAGGCGAAGATGAGCGAACCGCCGCGGCTCACGATGTTCGTGAGGCGGCCCGTCTCGCGGAAGCTCTCGATGGTGCACCGGTTCATGCCGGCGTGGATGGTGACGAAGTCCACGCCGTCCTCGGCGTGCGCGCGCACCACGTCGAGGAAGTCCGCGGCCGTGATGCCGACGAGCGGCTTCTCCAGGTAGCCGATCGCGTCGTACAGGGGCACGGTGCCGATCATGGCCGGCGACTTCTCGATGAGGGCGCGGCGGAACGCGGCCGTCTTGCCGCTGTTCGACAGGTCCATGATGGCCTCGGCGCCGAGCTCGAGCGCCACGTCGACCTTCTTCCACTCCTCGGCCTCGCAGGCGAGGTCGCCCGAGATCCCTAAGTTCACGTTCACCTTCGTGCGCAGGCCGCCGCCCACGCCCTCGGGCGACAGGCTCGCATGGCGGATGTTCGCGGGGATGGCGATGCGCCCGGCCGCCACGCCCTCCCGGATGAACTCGGGGTCGCGCCCCTCCTTCTCGGCCACGATGCGCATGGCCGCCGTGACGGCGCCCGCGCGGGCGTGGTCGATTTGCGTGACGGGTGCAGGATTGCCGCGCGCTGCGGCGCTGATCTGCGTCATAGAGCTCCCTTCGTTGGCATTACCCATGTCAGGTTCCTCGGGTCGAAGCGTGCTTCGGCGCTTCCTCTCAGCCTGCCCGGCCGCTCATGCGGCTTGCAAGCTCCCCGGTATGTCAAGGCCGCCTCGCGGCGGCGCGGCGCCAGGCGGTGCCGCTCGGGCGATTATACCGCCCCGCCCTGCGTTTCGCGCGCCGAATCCGCCGGCGAGCCCTACGAACCGTCGAATTGCACGCAGGCCGAAGATGCCCCACAATGGAGGGAAAACGCGGGGCAGCGAGGAAAATCCATGGACGACGAACGGAAAAGGCAGCTCAAGCAGGCCTACGGCGAGCGCGAGCCCGCCATGGGCGTCCTGGAGATGCGCTGCCTCGCCACGGGCGAGCGGTTCCTCATCGCCTCGCGCGACCCGCGGGCAACCGAGAACGGCCTCGTCGCCCGCTTCGACGGCGGCAACCATCCCAACAAGCGCCTGCAAGCGCTGTGGAGCGAGCACGGCCACGGGGGATTCACGTTCGCCCTCATTGAGGAGCTGGAATACGACGATGCCCGCGAGGACCATGCCGAAGAGCTCCAGGCCCTGCTGGAGCTATGCCTGGAGGAGCATCCGGAAGCGAAGCGCGTCTGGCGGTGACTCGCGCCGCAACGGGGCGCGTCGCCTGCCGGCCGCGTCAGGGCAGCGGGTAGAACACGTACAGCGTCCCTTCCTCCACGGCGATGCGCGCGGGCTTGCCCACGAGCTCGTTGGACACGCCGCGGGACGTGCGGTTCGAAAGGTCCTCGTCGTCCAGCGAGTACAGCATGCCCGTCTCGATGACGCCGCGCGCGCAGTCGTTCGCGGAGAACACGGACACCGTGCCGGACTCCATCAGGGGCAGGTCCATCACGTCGGGGCCGGTGAGCGCGCGCAGGGCGCTGTCGGCGCCCACGGCGGTCACGTAGAACTCCCGCTCGGAGAACTTCGCGAACAGCTGCAGGTTCGCGATGGTGTGGTCGAGCCGCCCGCCCAGGGCCGCGTACACCACGAGGTCGTCGTAGTCCCAGGCCACGGCCTTCTCAAGCGCCAGCTCCATGTCGCTTTTGTCCTTCTTCACCGGAAAGCGCGACACGCGGCGGCACTTGGGGATGTAGCCGAGCGAGTCGAAGTCGCCCACCGCCATGTCGGGCTTCACGCCCAGCTCCTCCAGGTAGGCGAAACCGGCGTCCACGGCAATCACGAACTCGAACATGCCCGCCTCGTGGCGGGCCCTGAAGTCCTCGGCATTGAACTCGGGGGACGCCCCCACGATCGCGCACGTCGCCATCTACCTCGCCCCTTCCGCACGTCCGGCTGCCGGAGCCTGGGCCGCGAGCGCGGCAAGCCGCTCGCCCTCCAACCGGTGCAGCACGAGCGCGTCGACCCGTTCGGCATCCAAGCGCTCGTAGAACGCCAGCCCCGCCTCGTTCGTGTCGCGGCAGTGCCACGAGAGGCGCCGGTAGCCCCGCTCCTCGCAGAGCGCCGCCAGGCGCGCCATGAGCGCCCGGCCCGCACCGGCGCCTCGGTACGCCTCGTCCATGAACAGGTCCTCCAGGTACACGCCGCAGGCTCCCGTCCACACGGAGAACGCGCGACAGAAGATCGCGCACCCCACCACGCCGTCTTCCGGATGCTCGGCGACCAGCGCCTCGCCCGCCCCCTCGTCGAACATGCCCCGCACGATATCCGCAGGCGTGGCGGCCACCGCGCCTTCGCGGCCCATCGAGGCGGCGAGCCCCTGGGTCAGCCTGAGCAGTGCCGGCGCGTCCTCGCGCACGGCGAAGCGTATGGTGAGTTCCTCGTTCATGGTGCTCCTTGCCTCCGCGGGCACACGGCCCGCCCGCCGGCCGCACGCGGCCGGATCGGTTTTTCGCGCTGCTTCGCTTTTCGCGGGCGCGCGCTGCTTTCGGTTTGCTAGAATACCATATGCGAGCGGGCCAGACGATCGCGCACCTCGGTGTGAGGAAAGTCCGGGCTCCACAGGGCAGGATGCCAGCTAACGGCTGGGCGGGGCGACCCGACGGATTAGTGCCACAGAAAAGGAAACTCCCCCGCGAACACGCGCTTCGGCGCGCGGCAACGGGAGAAAAGCTGAAACGGTGCGGTAAGAGCGCACCAGCGCGCCGGCAACGGCGCGGCTTGGAAAACCCCATCCGGAGCAAGCGCAAATAGGAACGCGACACGGTGGCCCGCCGTACGTTCGGGTTGCGTGCTTGAGGCGTCTGGCGACAGGCGTTCGAGATAAATGGTCGTCCAACGACAGAACCCGGCTTATCGGCCCGCTCGCGCCTTCCCTTTCATACAGCAACCTTTTCGAGAATTCCCAACTGCCGAGAGCGGGCGGTCAGCAGCGGCTACGCGGGGAACAGCGTGTACGCGATGCCCTCTGCGGCGGCGTGCGGGCGGATGCTCACGCCGAAGGCCCGCTCGATGGCGCCGGTTTCCAGCACCTCTTCCACCGTGCCGGCCGCGGAGGCTCGCCCGCACTCCATGACGAGCAAACGGTCGGAGTAGCGCAGCGCCAAATCGAGGTCGTGGATGACCATGACGACGGTCTTGCCCGCCTCGACGTTCAGGCGGCGCACGAGCTCCATCGTCTCATGGCAGGCGCGGATGTCCAGGTAGGTGGTGGGCTCGTCGAGCACGATGAGGTCGGTGTCCTGCGCCAGCGTCATGGCGATGAACGCGCGCTGGCGCTCGCCGCCCGACAGCCGGCGCAGCTCGCAGTCGCGGAACCGCGCGACGCTCGCCAGCTCGAGCGCGCGCTCCACCTGCTCGCGATCCTCGCGCGAGAGCCTTCCCTGGCGCGCCTGGTAGGGGTAGCGCCCGCAGGCGACGAGCGCCTCCACCGTCATCGCCGGCGGGCGGCTGGCCTGCGCGAGCACGGCCACGCGCCGCGCCCGCTCCTTCGCCTTGAGCGACAGGGTGGGCACGCCGTCGATGCGCACCTCCCCCGCGCTCGGGCGCAAGAGCCCGTCGACGAGCTTGATCATCGTGGACTTCCCGCAGCCGTTCGGCCCCACGACGCTCGTCACCGCTCCGTGCGGGAACACGGCCGAGAGCCCCTCGATGAAGGGCAGCTTGCCGTAGGAGAACGACACATCGCGCACCTCGATGGCAGGGAGGGACGTTGGCTGGCGCCGCACGGGGTCCTTCGGCTCCGGCCTGCGGCCTCCGCTCAGGATGACAGGGTCAGTCAAGGGAACCCCTCCTGTTCTTCAAGATGAGGTAGATGAAGAAGGGGCCTCCCAGAAACGCCATGAGGATGCCCACGGGCACCTCGTAGGGCGCGAACAGCACGCGCGCGAGCAGGTCGCACACGACGACGAACGCCGCGCCCGACACGGCGGACAGGGGCAGCACCAACCGGTTGTCGTGGCCTACGAAGAACCGCACGAGATGCGGGATGATGAGCCCCACGAACCCGAGCAGGCCCGCGAAGCTCACGGCCGCCCCCGCCAGCACGGCGGCGAGGCCGAGCATGGCGAGACGCGTCGCCCCCACGTTCATGCCGAGCGCGTGCGCCGTGTCGTCGCCCAGCGCCATGATGTTGAGCTTTCCCGCTGCGAGCAGCGCCACGGCCAGGCCTCCCACGATGTAGGCCGCCGGCCACGCGAGGTCGTCCATGAGCACGCCGGACAGGCCGCCCACGAGGAACGCCGACGAGCCGATGTAGGCGTCGGGGTTCACGATGAGGATGGTGTTCATGCCGGCTCCGAACACCGACGTGATGGCGATGCCGGCCAGCACCACGGTGAGCCTCGACGTGCTCGCGCCCAGCGAGATGCCGAAGATGATGAGCGCGGTGGCCAGCGCGCCCGCGAAGGCCGCGAGCGGCGGCAGCCACAGCGCGCCGGGGAACACGCTTGCGGCGATGAGCACGAACAGGCCCGCGCCCGAGTTGATGCCGATGATGTTGGGGCTGGCCAGCGGGTTGTCGAGCACCGCCTGGATGATGGCGCCCGCCACGGCCAGCGCCCCGCCCGCCAGAAGCGCGGCCAGCACGCGCGGCAGGCGGACGTTCACGAGGATGCTCTTCGCCGATGCGCTCACGTCGCCGCCGGTCGCCCAGGCGACGAGGTCGCCCAGGCTCACCGACGACGAGCCCACGAGGAACGCCGCCGCCGTCACGCCCGCGAGGACGGCGGCGGAGACGACGATGGCGAGCGGCGCCGCCTTCTCGCGGCTGAACGGGGACACCTGATGCCCTTCGTCTTACGCGTACAGGGCGTCGAACAGCACCTGGTAGCTCTCGTCCCAGCGCTCGTTGGGCTTGTACTGGAACAGGTGCGGGTCGAGCGTGACGTAGCGGCCGTTCTGCACCGCGTCGAGCGTCGACCAGGCAGGGTTCGCCGCCGTCTGGTCCTCGAGAGCCTTCATGGCCGCAGCATCGTCGTTGCCCATGGGAACCACGAAGATGAAGTCGGGGTTCATCTCGATGATCGACTCCAGGCTGAAGTCCTTGAGCAGGCTCGGGTTCTCGTCGGCCAGGTTCTTGGCGCCGAGCTCGGCCAGCATCGAGCCGGTCATCGTCGAGGACGCCTGCACGCGCGTGCCGCCCGAGAACGTGGTGAGCACGAGGGCCGTCGGCGCCTCCCCGGCGGGCACCTTGGCCGTGATCGCGGCGATGCGGTCGGCCGTGGCCTGGGCGTTCTGCTCGTACAGGTCGTCGCGTCCCGTGATGTCGCAGCAGGTGCGCAGCATGCGCTCGTAATCGGCGAACGTCGTCACCTGGAAGCACGCCACCGGAATGTTCGACGCGGCCAGCGCCGCCTTGAGGTCGGCCTGGCTCGAGTCGCCGCCGCGGCCGCCCGAGCCGCTCGTCATGATGACGAAGTCGGGCTCGAGGGCGATGATGGCCTCGAGGTTGGGGCTGGAGAAGTCGCCCACCTTCTGCACGTTGTCGGACTTCAAGTCGTAGTCGGACAGCGTGAACGCGTCGTCGGAAGCGCCCACGAGCGTGCCGCCCGCGAGCTCCCACATGCTGGCGAAGCTGCCCATGCACGCCACCACGCGCTGCGGGTTGTCCACGGTCACCTCGGCCCCCGTGTCGTCGGTGAACGTGACCGCGCCGGCCTGCGAGGCCTGCCCGGCCTCCGCCTGCGGGGCGCCCGCGTCGGCGCCGGCCTCGGGCTGGGAGGTCGAGCAGCCGGCGAGCAGCATCGAGGCGGCGAGGGACGCGGCGACGGCAGCGGGCACGATGCGTTGGGAAACAAGCTTCATGGGAGATCCTTTCGATGAGATGTCCTAGGTCCAGCAAAGTCAGCGAGGGTTTCCATGGTGCCCGAGATCGTGGGGAGGCCGATGGCGAAGCGTACTTCGGTACGCGAGTCATTGGCATCGCCGCGAGATCGGGTGCCATGGGAAGCCGCAGCGTCGACTAGTTGCGCTGTTCGTCAGAACAGCGCAACCCATGTGCGCAGTAATCGTCCTGGGCGAGGATGTCGCCGTCGTGGTAGTAGGCGGCGCGCGCACGGCAACCGCCGCAGCCTTGCGCGTAGTCGCAGGTGCCGCACGAGCCAGAGTACGCCTGGGTGCGCAGCTTCTCGAACACGGGGCTCGTGCGCCAGATCTCGTCGAAGGGCTGCGTCCGCACGTCGCCGGCTTCCTCGGTCATGTAGGCGCAGGGGCGCACGATGCCCTCGCTGCCGACGACGCAGTACGTGAGGGCCGCCAGGCAGCCGCGCTCGAAGCGGGTGTCGACGCCCAGTTGCTTCGCGACGCGCGTGAACTGGGGCGCGCACGTGGGCTTCACGTCGATGGGCACCTGCGACGCCTTCGTCATGATGTCGTTCAGCAGCTTCTCGTTATCCAACACCTCGAGCGACGTCTCCTGGATGAACTTGCCGCGACCCACGGGGATGAGGAAGAACACGTAGTGGGCCATCGCGCCGATCTCGACGGCGAAGTCGGTGATGGCGCACACTTCGTCGCGGTTCCAGTCCACCACGGTGGTGTGCAGCTGGAAGGGCAGGCCGGCCTGCTTGCAGGCCTCGATGCCCGCCATGGTGAGGTCGTAGGCGTGCTCGAGCCCGCGGAACTTGTCGTGCTTGGCCGCGTCGAGGCTGTCCACCGAGATGCCCATGGCGCAGGCCCCGGCCTCCTTCAGCCTGGCCGCCGCCTCGGGCGTGATGAGCGTGCCGTTCGAGCCGAACACAGGGCGCAGTCCGCGCGAGGCCGCGTGCGCCACCAGCTCGTAGATGTCGGGGCGCATGAGCGGCTCGCCGCCCGAGAAGATCATCACCTTGAAGCCCGCGCGGGCGATCTCGTCGATCATCTTCCTTCCCTCGTCGGTCGAGAGCTCCAAGGCGCTGGCCTCCTCGGCATCCTGGTAGCAATGGACGCACTTGAGGTTGCACTTGTTCGTCGTCATCCACGACACGAGCATGGGCGTATCCTTTCGTTCGGGCGCACCGACAGAGGGTGCGCGGGGCACCGGGTGAATGAGCAGGCAAGATGAAGGGTTTGCGCCGGACGGACAGAACACTGGGGAGAGAGCGAAGGAAGAGGTGCCGCGCCCGTCCGGCGCCGGATGAGGCTAGCCGGACGGGTCGGGCTGGCCGCGGTAAGCGGCTACCACGGCCTCCAGATGGTCGAACACCGCCTGGCGCAGCTCGTCGAACGAGCCGTCGTCGCCTCCATGGGGAGCGATGTTCTCCATGAGGATGAAGTTCCTCTCGGCCGCGGCGGCATCCTGCGACGCGTCGAGGGCCAGGTAGCGTCGTGCCAGGTCGCGGTTGGACGGGCTGTCGACGGCCTCGCCTGCCGGCATGAGGCGGATAGTGTCGGCGATGAGCTCGTGCCATTGCGATACGGACTCGCCGCGGGCGATGCGATCCTTGGCGGCCGTCTCGGCGGCGGGGGCGTCGTCGCGGATGCAGGTGAGGCGCCAGAAGAACTGGCTCTCGCCCTGGCAGCGCTCCACGGTGGAGGCGAGCGCCTCCCAGTCCGGCATTCCCTCGCCGGCCTCGTCGTGCAGGGCGCGCAGGGTGGACATGCGCCTGAACAGCGCTTGGAACTGCTCCTCGATGGCGTCCATTTGCTCGCCGGCGAGCTCCTGCAGCGCCGCCGCCTCGTCGAACAGATCTGCATCGGATTTGACCTGGGCAAGCGACAGCCCCAGGTACTTCAAGGTCAGAATGCGATACAGGTCTTTCACGTTGTCGTCGGTGTACAGGCGCTGGTTCTGCGGACCCTTCGCCGACGGCGAGAGCAGGCCCTGCTGGTCGTAGTACTGGATCGTGCGCACCGTCACCCCGACGCGCCGGGCCAGCTCTCCCACGGTCAGGTATCGTTGATCGGTCATGCGGCTGCTCCTCATGAGGCTCCGCATCCGCTCGATGCGGCCGCCTCCTCGTCCTCGGCCGAACGCCCCCGTCCGACCGAAACCGAGCATATGCGATGACGCTACGTCGCCGTCAACGGCAAATCCCCGTCTTTCAGAAACTCACAACAAAAACGAGGGGAAATCCCTCGCCGCCGAGCGCACCGCCCGGCTAGCAGCGCGGAAGAGATGCCAGCCACGCGTCCACCTGGGCCTGGTCGGCCTCCACGGACAGGCGCTTGCGGCGCGCCGTATGACCCGAGGCCACGCCCACGCGCGACTTCGGCACGCCGAGCGCCTCGGCCACCAGCTTGCACACCGCCTTGTTCGCCTTGCCCCCGTCGGGCGGTGCCGTCACGCGCACGCACACCTCGTCGGCGCCCGCCGCATCCGCGCGCACGCCCGAAACCTCGTCACGCCCCGAGCGGGGCGTGACGTGAACGGCTATGATGGCAGGCTTCATGACCCTTGCGCTCGGCCGACAGGCCAGCGGAGCTCGCTAGTCGATTTCCTCGAACTCGAAGGCATCGTCGGCATCGCCGAAGCCGGAGAGGTCCTTCTCCACGCGGGAGGGCGTGGGGGTGGCGGGCGCCACGGACACGGCGCCGGTCTGCGGCATGGCGTAGGCGGCGGTGCCGTCGACGTTGATGGGGGCCTGGGCGGGCGAGGTCATCACGCGGCCCGTGGCCTCCACGGTCGTCTCCGCCACGCGGGCGTGCGCGCTCGTGGGCAGGGACGGAGTCGGGATCTCGCCGCCGATCTCGGCCAGCTTGCGCGTGGCGTCGGCGATGAAGTCGGTGAGCAGCTCCTGGTAGTCCTCGCGGGCGTCCTCGCGATCGTCCTCGAGCTTCTTGATGGCGTCGAGCACCTTCTGCTTCTCGGCCTCGGCCTTGTCCACGATGCGCTTGGCCTCGTCCTCGGCATCGTTGATGGTGCCGGCAGCCGTGGCATTCGCGTTCGAGATGATCTCGTCGGCGGAGCGCTGCGCGATGATGAGCGCCTGGGCGATGGCGTTGTCGTCGGCCTTCTTGGCCTCGAGCTGGCGCTCGAGGTCGGCGATGCGCGCATCCTTCGCGGCCAGCTCCTCGTCGCTCGCGGCGGCGACGGGCGCGGGCACGTCCTCGATGCGCGCCGGCGTGTCGAAACCGGCGAACGAGGAGTCGTCCAACTGGCGCTCCAGCTGGTCTATCTGCGCGGTCATCGCGTCGATCTCGTCGGCAACGTGCTCCAGGAACACGTCCACTTCGTCGACATCGTAGCCCTTGCGGTCGATCGAGAAGCTCTGGTTGTGGATATCAGCCGAGGTGATTGCCATAGTCGGTCCCTTCGTCCTGTCCGCGCGGACGCGGTTCAAGCGCAGCTAAAACAAGTTTACTATCAAACGTACCCCGAATTGTAGTACAAGCAGGGCGATGATGGGAGTAACGTCCACCATACCTCCAAGCGGGGGAATCAGTTTCTTGAACAGGTTGAGGTACGGATCGCACACGCGGCCGAGCACCCGGTAGATGTCGGCGAGCAGGCCGCGGTCCGTGGGGAGCCACGACATGAGCACGTACACGAACAGCACCATGCTGTACACGTCGGCTAGCGATACGATGAGGTATTTCAAGCTCAGCACGAGCCCAGCTCCTTCTCTTGGTAGACGGTCGGCGCCCGGGAAGGCGCGCTACAGCACGCCCTGGTTGCGCAGCGCCAGGCGCTCGGCCTCGGTGAGCGCGGCGCCCCGCGTGATGGCGAACACCTTGTCGGCCACGGCCTCCACGCGGGCGTCGAGCGCGCTCGACACGCCGAACGAGAAGTCCAGGATGCGCTTGGCCAGCTGGTCGGGCGTGTTGCGCAGCGCAAGCACCACCACGTCGCCCGCTTTCAGTATCTTGGCCACGCGTTCCACCTCGCCGTAGCTCGCGGGCTTGAGCACCGAGATGGCGCGCGACGGGTTGTGCGCGGGCGTGCCCGAGCCGGCGTACGCCTCGTAGGGGTCGAACGAGCCGGTGGCCTGCGAGGAAGCGGGCGCCGTGGCCGTCGCGGTGGCCACGGCCACGGTGGCGGAGGCCGCAGCCGCCCCCACGGTCGCCGCAGCCGGAGAAGCCGCCTTGCCCGTTGCGGGCTCCGCCTCGGCCGCGCTGGGCTCGAACAGCGCGTTCAGGCTCTCGGAGCGCTCGCGGCGCGCGGCCGTGTGGGCCGGCGACGAGGGCGCGGGCATCGTGGCGTCCACCACCGTGCGCTCGCCCCGGTAGCTGGACGACGTGGACGACACGCGGCGCGGCGGCAGCGGGTCGCGGCGCAGGCTGTCGGGCACCTGGGTATGGGCGCGCACGTCGTCGATGGACACGAGCTTGGGGAAGTCGGAATCCGACGAGGAGCGTGCGCTGCGGCTCCCCCCGCGCGCCGGGCGCGTGGTCACGGGCGCGTACGGATCGTAGCGCGAGGCGGGCGCCCCGTCGTCGTAGCCCGGGCCGTACTCGCCGAACTCGTCGTCGTAGTCGCCGAAGTCGTCCCCGTAGTCATCGAGATACGCGTCGTCGTATCCGCCGCCGTTGCCGGCCGCGTCAGCAAAGCCCAGCTTCGACTTGATGCCGTCGAGCATCCCGCCGCCGTGCTCGGATCGCTTGATTTTGGGCAGCTCCATGTTCACCACCTGCTTCGTTTGGTTCCGGCGGTCGAGCCGCCGCTGCGTTCACCCTGCTGCGTTTTTCCGTCTGTCCTTGCTTCGCGCCGCTCGAGGCGTGCCGGCGCCCATCGGCCCTGTGCGCAGTGCCCCGGCACCCGGGCCTCAAGCCTCGAAGGCATCGTCGAACACGGCCCTTCCGATGCGCACTATGGTAGCGCCCGCGCGCACGGCCTCGCGCCAATCTTCGCTCATGCCCATAGAAAGCCCATCGAACAGGGCCGCTTGCGCGGGATCGAGCCCGGCGCGCAGCTGGGCATACAGGTTCGCGAGGCCCTCGAACACGGCGCGCGCCGCGGCCGGGTCGCCCTGCGGCGCCATGGTCATGAGGCCGCGCACCCGCACGTGCGGAAGGCGCGCGCATACGTCGAGCAGCGCGCGCACGTCGCCGGGAGCCAGGCCGCCCTTGCTCTCCTCCCCCGACACGTTCACCTCCAAGAGCACGTCCTGCACCTTGCCCGCCACCGCGGCGGCCTCGTCGATCTTGCGGGCGTGGCGCTCCTCGAAAAGCGAGTGGACGAGCGCGGCCGACCGCACGATGTCGGGGATGCGGCGCGACTGGATGTTGCCGATGAAGTGCCAGGTTGCCTGCGGGAACGCCGCCGCCTTCTCGGCCAGCCCGTCGGGGCGGTTCTCGCCGAAGTCGCGCGCGCCGGCTGCCAGGGCGCGCGCGACGGCGTCCGGGCCCACGGTCTTCGACACGGCCACGACCGTGACCTCAGCCGGGTCGCGCCCGGCCTCGCGGCAGACGGCGGCCACCTCGGCCGCCACGTTCGCATATCGTTGCTCGATGCCCATGGCCCTATCCTTTCTGCAGCACGGCGATGGCGCCATGGCGGCCGCAGGTGCCGCCCGACGCGCGGTAGGAGAAGTAGTCGTCCAGCCGGCAGGCCGTGCACGCGCCGGCATCCGCGATGCGCTCGGCGGCGAGGCCGGCCCCGCCCAGATCGCACGCGAGGGCGCGCGCGAGGTCGACATGCCGCCCGTCAGGGGCGACGTCCGCGCCATAGCGGTCCACGAACCGGGCGCGCACCTCGGCGCCCGTCTCGAAGCATTCCGCGTGGATGTGCGGACCCAGGTAGGCGTTGAGCGCTGCGGCCGCAGAGGACGGCGCTATGCCCAGCTCGGCGGCGTCGCGCGCGGCCAGGAGCCGCACGGCCTTCCCGGCGATGCCGGCTACCGCCCCGCGCCAGCCGGCGTGGACGACGGCGAAGCGCCCCGTGGGAGAGGCGAGCACCACCGGCACGCAGTCGGCGAAGCACAGCAGCGCCGCAACCTGCGGCACGTCCACGAGCAGGCCGTCGGCCCCCTCGAGCGCGCGGGCGCGCGCGGCCTCGACGGCGCCCGGCTCGGCCGAGGCCACCTCCACGATCTCGTCGCCGTGCACCTGGCTCGGCACCACGAGGGCCGCCTCCCCCGCGCCGAGCGCCTCCAGCAAGAGCTCCCGGTTGCGCGCCACGGCCGCAGGGTCGTCGCCCACGTGCCCGCCCAGGTTGAGCGCGGCGTACGGCCCCTCGCTCACGCCGCCCGCGCGGCAGGTGAACGCGATGCGCACGCCGGTGCGCTCGAACAGGGCCTCGTCGGTGAGCGCCGATAAGCGACGCGCGCCGAAGAGGCGCGCGTCGAGATGCGGTACGGGAAGGGTTGCGGCCGATGCCATGCAGGCGGCCCCTAGCGCTGGCGCTTCAGGAAGTCGGGAATGTAGTCCTCGTCCGCGAAGCGGCCGTTGTTCGACGACGTGGAGAACGACACCGGCGGCATGGACTGCTGCGGGATGGACGGCGCGGCAGGCTCGGGCGTCGTGGACGCGAACAGGTCCTTGCGCGAGAAGTCCATGGAGGACTGCTGCTGCGCGCTTGCCTTGAAGCCGGTGGCGATGACGGTGATGCGCACCTGGTCGCCCATGCCCTCGTCCACGATCTGGCCGTAGATGATGTTGGCGTTGTCGTCGGCGCAGGCCTCGACGGTGCGGGCCGCCGCGTCGACCTCGGTGAGCGTGAGGTCCGGGCCGCCGGCGATGGAGAACAGCACGCGCGAGGCGCCCGCGATGGACGTCTCGAGCAGGTTCGAGTTCGTGGCCTGCTGTGCGGCGTCGAGCGCGCGGTTCTCGCCGGAAGCCAGGCCGATGCCCATCATGGCCGTGCCCGCATCCTTCATGACGGTGCGGATGTCGGCGAAGTCGAGGTTGATGAGGCCGGGGATGGTGATGAGGTCCGTGACGCCCTGGATGCCCTGGCGCAGCGTGTCGTCGGCGATGCGGAACGCGTCGAGCATGCTCGTCTTCTTGTCCACGATCTCGAGCAGGCGGTCGTTCGGGATGACGATGAGCGTGTCGACTTTCTGGGACAGCAGGTCGACGCCCTGCTCCGCCTGGTTGCGGCGGGTGCGCCCCTCGAACGAGAACGGCTTCGTGACCACGCCGACCGTCAGCGCGCCGATCTCCTCGCGCGCGATCTCGGCGATGATGGGCGCGGCGCCCGTGCCCGTGCCGCCGCCTTCGCCGGCGGTGACGAACACCATGTCCGCCTCGGCCAGCGCCTCGCGGATCTCCGCGCGGCTCTCCTCGGCCGCCTGGCAGCCCACCTCGGGATTCGCGCCGGCGCCAAGGCCGCGCGTCAGCTCCTCGCCGATGTGGATCGTCTTGTCGGCATCCGACATGAGCAGCGCCTGGCGATCGGTGTTGACGGCGATGAACTCGACGCCCTTCACCCCCGCCTCGACCATACGGTTCACGGCATTCGTGCCGCCGCCGCCGACGCCGACGACCTTGATGACCGCCAAATGCTCGGAACCCATTTTGTTTGGCATTGTATCCTCCACACCTGCTGCGTTTCTTTATGCTGCGTTTTCCCAACGTGGGTACAGTTCACGTGGGGTTATTGTACACGATGCTCAACCATTTGCAAATTACGCCGCGGTAATGAAAACCGCACGTCCACAATATGAAACCGGTGGCGGTGCAGCGGTTGATTGCGGCCGCCGATCGACCGCCGCATGCGGATCGATCGCAAGGAGGGCGGCACCCGCCGCCGCTCGGAATCAGGGCCTGTGCGCGAATTGGAGCGCGGGCCACCTCGAAGATGCAGTCATGCGCCTTGACCATGAATCCCAGGCGACGCTGACAGCCTGGTGGAGAGGGGAGACCCCTCGCCAACAGGCTGATTGGACCTACTAGCATGGTTGGCGAGCTACGGCAACCTGTAGGAGGTCGATCGACCGCCTGCCGTCGTGACCAAGACCCCCTTCTCGACCATGGCCCCCAAGCGACGCCTCACAGTCCTCGCGCTTGCATTCGTGAACCTCGCAACCTCGGACGCAGTCACGCTATCGCGCTCGGCAAGCATCGCCATCACAACCGATTCGGTGCCGCTTTCGTAGCCGGCAGCATTGCGAGGCCGCCCCGAAGCACCGGGAACCGGAACGAACGCTTTGAAGAAATCGCCGTCCTCAAGTTCGGGATCCTGACCCGAATAGAGTCGGGAGTATTTGAAGATGTTTCGAGTCCCACTCCCCAATTCCTCTGCACGTCCGATCTGGGAGAAGAAATTAGCGATAATGGGGTTTTTCGGCGTCGGATCGAGATTGTCGGGAGTCAGCGGCCCGGAGTACAGGGAGCGGCTTGCGTTTTTCGTTCGAATGCCCTCTTCATCGATAACAAGCTTGGCGATATAGGGGCTGATGAACTTGCGGTGAATAAGCGCGTTCGAAACGAGTTCTCGAACGATGACGTCCCTTGCGCTTACCCGCTGCATGCCCTCGAGGGCAAACGAGTCCGGAAGCCATTTCTCACAGAAACCAACGAGCAGATCGTAAGCCTCCAATAGATTGGTTTTCACAACGAGACGGTCATCGTAGCGATCGACGCTCTCTCTCCTCAATACGGCATCGGTGCGGTAAGCGGGAGAAACGTCGAGTATGAGGTCGTCTTTGCCGAACAGCATGATAGCTGCCACCGTGAACCCTTCTTTGCCCGTTTCAGGGTCGCGCGAATAGAGGCGGGAGCTGCGGAACAGCTCGTCGACCTCCAAGGAGAGCCATGGGTGGTTCATCCTGTTCACCAAGATCATGCTTTTGACCCGAGGTATCAAGTCCAAACGCAGATCCTGCTCGGTCACCCAAGGATACACGCGACGCTCGGTGTAATAGTTCTGCTTGCGCAGGTAAAGCGCGTTGATCTGAGCATCGCTCTTCACGCGGATGTCGGCGTCGGCAGCACGATCATACACCGTCCCCCTGAAACGAAACACCATGGGGCCCATAGGGACCCAAATGCGAAGAACGATAAGCCCCCCCCCCCCCCCGAAGGTTATGCGCTCGAACTCTATCGCCGGCGGGACGTTGAATAGATCGGGATTGTTCACCACGTTCACAATATTGCGCTCGATGGCGCTGACGGCCCTTGCGTCGATCCCCTCAACGGCTCCATCGTCCAACACGCCGAGCAGGATACTGCCCCCTTGCCTGTTCGCGAACGAGCAGATCGTCTCGAACGTATCCGCTCCCGGCTGATTGCCGCAGCGCTTGAACTCCAACGACAATCCTTCACCCCGGGAAAGATAGCCATCGAGCTTCGAACCCTCCATGCGCCCTCCTTACCCTCGGTTCTTTTCTGGCCATTTTACACGATTGGCCGGAATATGGCCGGAATATGGCCGGAATACGCGCACTATGCGCCCGGGAAGCAGCGGAACCACTTGCAGCTCTTCGACGAGGCAGTCGTGGGTCTTGGTCTTCGGGTCCCAGGCGATGCCGACGGCCAGGGAGCGAGCCGACCCGCGTTTCCCCAGCAGGCCGTCGGCGAAGAGCGCGGCGTAGTCACGTTTGCGGATCTGCGCGACAGCCTCTGCGGCGGTGCCGCCCGTCTTCAGCTCCACGATGAAGGGACGCCAGCGCGCCTCGGCGAGATTGCGGGGAATGAACGTCACGTCGGCCACGCCCTTGCCGGCCGGCTCCTCGCGACGCACGGCGTAGCGGTCGCGGGCTGCGAGGTAGACGAGGTTCACGAGCGCCGCCAGGTCGGCTTCATTCGCGTAGCGCAGGAGCGGCACCTCCTGGTCGTGGGCCGCCTCGATGACCTCGGCCATCGTCGCCACGTCGCCGCGAAGCGTGGCGTCCAGCATGTCCTCGCTGCGCCGGGTCAGGCGCGCGACGTAGCCCATGCCCTCCTTGGCCAGCAGCTTCTGGACTTCAGCATGAGCACGTGGTTGGGGATGGACACGCACCCGTCGTAGTACGTGAGGAAACCGTACACCACCATGGCCGAGAATATCTCGTCTTTCGTGGACAGGCTCATGGACGAGGCCGCGTAGTTCTCCATCTCCGCGCGCTCCGGCTCGCCGGCTGCCATGCGCACCAGGTCGTCGCGCACGGCGGCGATGTTGTTGCGCACGTAGCAGTGGATCTCGTCGTAGGGGCCCGACTCGGTCCAGCAGCTGCGCAGGCTGTCGTCGATGAGCGCCAGCACCACCGACCGCGGGTTGAAGCGGCGCTCGCCGTCCTCGGTGAGGTAGCCGTCGTACCAGTGCTCGAGCCCCTCGTAGCCTACCCGCGCGTCCGGTGTGCATGCGAGGTGCCGAGCGCAGAGCTCGCACACCTCGTCCTGGGTGAACCCGAAGAAGCGGTCGTAACGCAGATCCTCCACGGCGCCGTACTCGACGAACATGTTCAGCTCGGAGCCCGTGGAGTGCTTGGCGATGGAGAGGATGCCCGCCATGTGGGAGAGCTCGACGTAGGGCTTGGTTTTGAGCAGCTGCTTCAGGAGCATGAGGAACGAGCGCTGGCCGTCCTCGGTGAACAGGGGGTTGAAGAACAGGGAGTCCCATTCGTCCATGATGAAGCAGAATTGCGCTTTCGTGACATCGTAGACGCATTCGTGCGCTGCGAACAGGCCGATCCGCGGCTCGACGCCCGCCTCGGGAGCAAACGCGCGGAGGTCGTCGACGATGCCCGCGCGGATGGCGTCGATGTAATCTCGGTAGCTCTCGCATTCGTCAGGCAGCACGCTGAAGTCGATGTAGATGACGTCGTGGGCTCCGAGGTGCGCCATGGCCGCAGGGTCGCAGGACACTTCGAGCCCCTCGAACAGCGGGGCCGCGTCCAAGCCGCGCGTGAGGAAGCTCGCCAGCATTTGCGCGTTGACCGTCTTGCCTAACCGACGCGGACGCGTGATGCAGATATATCCCCCGTCTTGTCGACGAAGTAAGGCGAGCCCGTAATTCTTAAGGAGGTTCCCGTGGCATATATCAACAGTAACGCGCCGCCGGTCGGATATGGTTCGCAAGCCCAAGTATACCAACAACGACCCAGCGATCAGGATCCTTTCACAAAGCGTAAAAGAGCAATAACCCCTTGCGGCGCTTTTTTCGCAGCGGGGAGGTGCGTCGAGCTTTTCATGTCGACCTTAATGCCGATCGATGGCGGCGACCACTTTCGCGGACTTTTTTAGCGCGTCTCCGAATCTTGCGCTTATGGTTTTTCACGTCGACCAAAATGGGGTCATTCGGAAAAGCATTCTGAGCCCTTTCGGCGTAAGTTAGAAAATTCCCTCGACCTCCGCTCTTCCCAACTCGCTCGCGCACTTTGGCATTTCTCTTAGGCTTGCGGCCCCAATCACTGTACTCCAGATAAAGTGAATCGACTCGTTTTTTTGCTGGCCTGAACTTCCATTTGTACAACCGGCCTACTCTCCTGTACATGCGCTTGTAGAAACGACCGATAGTTCTTTGCCGCAGTCTCACCGACGTACCGTCAAAGGAGAACCCCAAATAGTCGATAGCGCATTTCGGCTCGTCTTCCGAGTCGAGCAGGTAAACCCCTCCGTCAACCATCCTAAACGAATGCGTCTTACGTGGATGAATCTTCAACGACGGCATCGTTCCGGCCAAACGTGAAAACTCATCCCGCCCCTCTTCAAACCCTTCCTCGGTAGGCACAACGAAGATGAAATCATCCGAATAGCGCATATATAAACCGTCGTGCCTTTCGGCTACAGCTTTGACTGCCGCATCAAATTCCAGCATGTATATGTTCGCTAGCGTGCCACTAATGGGAAGCCCCTGGGGTACACCCTTTTCTCCGTTTTCCCTCCATGGACGCTCAACCGAAGCGCCCACCATGTTTTTGAACTCATCAGAGCTCAGCACTCTGCCCCTGTTGTTGAGTCGTTTGACGCCGCTCTTCGTATAAGGAAGCCCGTAGTGGTCGAGAAGCTTTTCTATATCCCAAACCGAATGCCTGGTTGCATTCTTCAGCACATGGTAATAATCGTCCGGGATCGCACCGCCAGGGAACAATCGCCTAACCTGCTTTTTCAGATAAGCATGATCAAGCGTTTCGAAAAAGTCCTCGAAATCCCCCGCATAAGCGAAACAAGCTTCAAGATCTCTCATCTTCGAAAAAGCGCGCAACGCGAAGTCGCAGTTTGACTGCCCCTTGAGATGGGCGCGATACGCGATAGCGCAATCGCCAATGCCGATTTCGGTCGCAACATCGTTGTATCGTTCATTAAGCAAGCCCGAATAGTACTGATAAATGCATCTATCGAGGTGTGCGGCGTATTTTATAGGACGTGGATCGTTAAAAAACTTGCCATGCCCATCGGGCTTCATGCGGCGCAAGTCCCTCTGAATGAGGGGATAAAATGCATAGCTTTTTACAAAACCAGGATCCATGACAAGGTTGGCCTTGGCGGCGAACGAAGTCCTGAAATCAAAATGAACGTACGACTTTATCGTATGCGGCTTCTTAATGTAAGGAGGAATGCTATCCGTCATATCTCGTCTGCCCGGCAAGCCGGCCCTATCAAGGGGCGGCGTCCATTTCAGGGTCGGCTCGCTTACATAAATGCTGCGGCCATCCCGCAGCCCTTACCGCTTCATCGCGAAACGGTAGCCGCCTTTCGGGTCAAGCCCGTAAAGCAATCTTCATCTGCGGCACAATCGCCTTAGACGAAAGGAACGCATCCATGAGCCTCGCCGCGCTGTTTGTCAGCACCATTAGCCTAGCTGATGGAGATTTCGTGAGCATCCATCGATGGATGTTTACGACAGTGTTCCCCCACCGTGGCTAATTCCACGGTGCAAGATCATGTTAACTCTAACTCTATCGTTCTTGAAGTCCCAAGTTTTTCAATCAGCCAATAGGCGTCAAAACCACAATCAAGTTGATTAGCAACTTGATCCGAACACTTTGCCTTTCCTCTTGAAGTTAGCCGAACGCGTACGGTTGAGTCCGAGAATCCTTGTCCGAGGGCGGGCCCGAAGGGGGCGGCCGCGTAGGGGCAAGGATCATGGCAGAGAGGA
>NZ_PPTS01000014.1:0-10027 GCF_003340385.1 Gordonibacter pamelaeae
GTCGGCCAGGATCCTCTCCCTGTCCTCTTTCGAGTACATCTCGGCTCCTTCCTTGGATAAGAACTTATGTTCGCCGTGGTGGCATGCCCCCACGGTCCAAGAAACCGCCGCGCTCCCGGTTTGGCAACCTCGTCGGGGATGTTTTGGTCTTTTCGGGGCCCAGCAGCCTGCAAGGAGAGTGTTTGCCCAGGTCGGATTTCTTTCTCTTAAACCTATCTTTCCTGTATGGATTGCCAAACCGACCCGTTTTTGACACTCGGGCCCTTATTTCGCGTCAATGGTCCTCAAAGTGCGCCTTACCTTTGGCTGCAAACGCCGCGCGCACTATGGCGCGCCAACGTGGAAGGGCCGCGCTTGACCATCGCCTTGCCTGCGCCGCGACATGCGCCTGTGCGAGCGAGGGGCCTGCCGATGCGGTGCTGCGAGCATCTTCGCCGCCGGTGCACGCCGAGCAGGTTCGCCTCGGGAACCGTACCGCGCGCCCGCGCGAGGGGGTTTCGTCGGCGGCGGTCCGTCCGTCCGACCCCGGTCCGGCGGGCGTTCTACGCGCCGGACCGGGGGAGCCTTGACGGGCGAGTTGATTTGGGCCTTAGCTTTGGCCTTGGCGTGCCGTACCGCGCGCCCGCGCGAGGAGCCTAGTACGCGCTCCAGCCGCCGTCGATGGTGAGCGTCTCTCCGTTGATGAAGCCGGCCTGGTCGGAAGCCAAGAACAGCGCCGCCGCCGAGATCTCCTCGGGGGTGCCGGAACGGGTGGCGCCGGCGTAGCCCGTCGTGGCCTTCGCCATGCCGCGCTCGCTGGGCTGGCGCATCCCCACGCCGATGTTCGTCTGCGTGTTGCCGGGGCAGATGGCGTTGCAGCGGATGCCCGTGTCGGCGTACATGAACGCCACGTTCTTCGTCAGGCCCACGACGGCGAACTTCGAGGCCGTGTAGGCGCAGCCGCCGCGCCCGGCGCACAGGCCCGACAGCGACGCGGTGTTGATGATGACGCCGCCTTCGCCGCGGTCGAGGAAGTAGCGCACGGCCTTGCGGGTGCCGTACATGACGCTGTTGAGGTTCACCTTCATGAGGCGCTCCCATACGTCGTCGTCCATCTCGGCGATGGGCAGCAGGTTGTCCATGATGCCGGCGTTGTTCACGATGATGTCCATCTGGCCGAACATGTCCACTGCGCGGTCGACCATGCCCTCCACGGCGTCGCGGTCCGACACGTCCACCCGGGCGATGTCGAGCTTGTCGCCGTACGCGGCAAACTCCTCCTTGAGCGCGGCGAGGGCCTCCTCGTTGAGGTCGGCGGCCAGGCAGTTCGCGCCCGCCTCCAGGAAGCGCTGGACGATGCTCTTGCCGATGCCGGACGCGCCCCCGGTTACAACGGCGGTCTGGCCTGCGAGGATGGGACTGGAAAGGGTGTCTTGCATGCTGGAGGCTCCTTATCGTTTCTGCGCTGCTGGCCTACGGCGGCGGGATGCCGCGAAGCGCGCTCCCGCCCCCGCCGCGGTTCCGAAACCGCACGCGAAGCGTACCACGCACCCTGTCGCCCTCCATCCCCGCGTGTGGCGGAAGGCGCCCTGGACGTCCCTGCGGAGGCTTTTCGACGCGAACGGTGCAAGAACCGACGCCGGCGGCGCAAGGGCAGGGGCCTCGCTTCCGTGCGGGCCCGCAGCTCTCCCTCTGCGGGAGTTTGTGAAGTTTCCCCGGCTGGGACGGCGGGTGCGGCCCTTTGCGCTAGACTGGTCGCATCATGATTTCGATACCTTACCTCATCTGCTCAATACTCAGCTTCGTGCCGGCCATCGTGTGCCACGAGGCGTGCCACGGCTTCGCCGCCTACAAGCTGGGCGACCCCACGGCCCAGCGTGCCGGGCGCCTGTCGCTGAACCCGCTCAAGCACATCGATCCCTTCGGCACGGTCATCATGCCGCTTCTGCTCATGGCCATGAACATGCCCGTTTTCGGCTACGCGAAGCCCGTGCCCTACAACCCGGCCTACTTCAAGGACGCGCGCAAGGGCGACCTCATCGTGGGGCTGGCGGGCCCGGCGGCCAACCTCGCGCTGGCCGTCCTGGGGGCCCTCGTCTTCACGGCGATGTCGCTGCTGCTCCCGGTGGCCCAGCTGGCGCAGAGCGACGTGTTCTACTACTTCTATACGATGTTCCTTCCTATGTTCTCGCTCATCAACCTGTATCTCATGTTCTTCAACCTGCTGCCCATCCCGCCGCTTGACGGCTCGTCCATCTTCGCGTTCTTCCTGCCGAAGAAGTACCTGCCCCAGTATTACAAGGTGCAGCGCTACGCGATGCCGGTGTTCCTCGTCGTGGTGCTCCTCGTGCCGTACGTGCTGCACTTCAACCCCATCGGCATCTACCTGGACGTCACGGCGGGCAACGTGTTCGACCTGCTGTTCTCGTTCGCCGGATAGCGGGGCGGGCGTGTCGTACAAGGTTCGCATAGACAGCTTCGAGGGGCCGTTCGACCTCTTGCTCTACCTGGTCAGCCGCCAGAAGGTGGACATCGGGGCCATCTCCATCACGCAGATCGCCGACCAGTACCTGGCCGAGGTGGGCCGCATGGACAACCTCGACCTCGACGTGGCGAGCGACTTTCTGCTGGTGGCGTCCACGCTGCTGGAGATCAAGGCCGAGAGCCTCATCCCGCGCGACCGCGACGCCGTGGACGACGACATTGCCGAGCTCGCGCCCAGCGAGGCGCGCGATATGCTGGTGGACCGGCTGCTCGCGTACAAGCAGTTCAAGAACGCGGCCTCCACGCTGCTTGCGCGCTTCATGGCCGAGGGCCGCATGCACGCGCGCCCGTTCGGGCCGGACGCGTGCTTCCTGAACCTCATGCCCGACTACCTGAAGGGCGTGACGCTGGACGGCCTGGCGCTCCTGGCTGCCCAGGCCTACGCGCGCCGCGAGGTGTTCCTGCTGGAATCCGAGCACATCGCTGCGAAGCCCATCCCGGTGGAGGTGCACGTGCGGGCCATCCACCAGCGCATCGTGAACCGGAAGCGCCTGCGGTTCTCGGAGCTCGTGGACGAGCGCACGCCGCTGCCCGTGGTGGTGGTGACGTTTTTGGCGGTGCTGGAGCTGTACAAGCGCGCCATGGTGAAGATCGAGCAGCAGGAGCAGTTCGGCGACATCGACATCCGCTACATCGAGGGCTCGGGCGAGCTCGTGCTCACCGGCGACGACGCGCTGACCTCGGTAGGGGAAGAGTAGGGAAAGGTTGGGTCCGTGTTCCAGGGATTGCAGGAAAGCCAGCTGGCGGGCGCCCTCGAGGCGCTCTTGTTCGTGACCGACGAGCCGGTGGGCACCATCGCGCTCGCCGACATGCTGGAGGTGGAGCCGGCCGACGTGGAGCAGGCGCTCGTGGGCTTGCGCGCGCGCTTCGAGACGGAGGAGCGCGGCGTGCAGCTGCGCGAGGTGGCCGGCGGGTGGCGCCTGTACACGCATCCGGTGTACCACGAGCTGGTGGAGAAGTACGTGCTGTCGTGGGACACGCGGAAGCTCTCGCAGGCCGCCATGGAGACGCTTGCCATCGTGGCGTACTCGCAGCCCGTCACGCGCGCCGGCGTGGCCAGCGTGCGCGGCGTGAACTCGGACAGCTCGCTGAACTCGCTGGTGGAGAAGGGCCTCGTGCGCGAGGCGGGAACGGCCGATGCGCCGGGCAACCCCACACTCTACGCCACGACGCGCGCCTTCCTCGAGAAGTTCGGCCTGCGCAGCGTGGCCGACCTGCCCGACCTGGACCAGTTCGCACCCGACGACGACACGCGCACGTTCATCCGCGAGCGCCTCTCCGCCACGCGCGAACCTGTGCGGGTGTCCGACGAGGCCCGCCTTGACGGCGCGGCGGAGGGTGCCTCCGGCGACGGCTTCGATGGCGTGGAGTTCGACTTCGACGGCGAGGGCGAGGCCGCGGTGACGCTGGGCGAGCAGCTGGGCGGCGCAGGCGGCGACGTCGCCGAGCAGGCGCTCTTCGCCCGCATGGACGAGGCCGCCGATGACGCCGCGGGCGAGGCGGCGCAGAGCCTGCTCGCCGAGGCCATGGGCTCGAGTTTCGGCCTCGTGGAGAAGGTGGATTTCGACAGCCTGACGTTCGAGACCGATGACGAGTAAGTGGCTCCGCCGTTCTGCCGAACGGCGGAACGGGGCGACGCTGCGGGCTTTGGAGGATATGTGAGCGAAGAAAACGACAACCCCCGCATCGTTCCCATGCGCCTGCAGAAGTTCCTCGCGCGCGCCGGGGCGGCCAGCCGCCGCGGCTCGGAGAACCTTATGACGGCCGGGCGCGTCACGGTGAACGGCGAGGTGGTCACCGAGCTGGGCAGCAAGGTGGACCCGCTCGTAGACGAGGTGGCGGTGGACGGTCGCGTCGTGCGCCTGGCAGACGGCCCCGTCACGCTCATGTTGCACAAGCCGGCCGGCTACGTCACCACCATGTCCGATCCGCAGGGCCGCCCCACCGTGGCGGAGCTCGTGCCCGCGGCCGAGCATCCGGGGCTGTTCCCCATCGGGCGGCTCGACCGCGACACCACGGGCCTGCTGCTGTTCTCCACGGACGGCGAGATGGGGCACGCGCTCCTGCGCCCGCGCGGCCATGTGGAAAAGGTGTATACGGCGCTCGTCGAGGGCCGGCCGAGCGCGGCCCAGCTCGCGCATCTGCGCGAGGGCATCGAGCTGGACGACGGCCCCACGCTGCCGGCGCGGGTAGCGCTCGTGGAGGACGAGGCGGCCGCAGCGGCGCTGGCGGTCCTCGACGTGCCGCCTGCCGCGCCGGAAGGGGCGTCGCGCCAGTACGCCCGTGCGTGCTCCGCGCGGGCGCGCGACCGCTCGATCGTGCGCATAGGCCTGCACGAGGGCCGCAAGCGCCAGGTGAGGCGCATGCTGGCCGCCATCGGGCACCCGGTGCTCGCGCTGCACCGCGACACGTTCGGCCCCGTGGGGCTGGGCGGCCTGCCGCGTGGCGCGTGGCGCGTGCTGGAACCTGCCGAGGTGCGGGCGCTCGAGCGCGCCGTGGGCCGGTGACGGGCGGCCGTCGATCGGTCTATAATAATGTTAGAATGGTCAGGCCGGGGGAGCGGCGACGTGCCGTGCCCTGGTCTCACGACTGTAGGAAGGGCAGCATCGTCCCATGATCGAACCTCATACCGAACAAACCGGCCAAGCTGCGTTCAGGCACATCGTCATCGTGGGCCTCGGCCTGGTGGGCGCCTCGTTCGCCGCTGCGGTGCGCGCCGCGCAGCCTGACATCCGGCTTTCCGGCGTGGATGTGGACGGCCGCACGCGCGCCGTCGCGCTCGAGCGCGGTTGGACCGACGCCGCCTGGGCCCCGGACGACCCGGCGTTCGAGCACTGCGTGCGCGGGGGGTGCGACCTCGTGGTGCTCGCCGCTCCCGTGGACGTGGTGGAGCAGTACTTCGAGCATCTGGCGGCCTGGGATTTCGGCGGCATCGTCACGGACACCGCCTCCACGAAGTCGCGCATCGCGGCAGTTGCCGCGCGCACGCTGCCGCATCCCGAGAACTACGTGCCGGGCCACCCCATGGCCGGTTCCGAGAAAAACGGCATCGACGGCGCTCGCGCCGACCTGTTCCAAGGCGCGCACTGGATACTCTGCCCCGACGCGGCCACGCCGGCCGAGCACTTCCCGCGCCTGCACGAGCTGGTCACGTCGCTCGGCGCCCGCGTGATCGCCCTGCCGCGCGAGGACCACGACGAGGCGGTGGCCGTGGTGAGCCATGTGCCGCACATCATGGCCTCGTCGCTCGTGCAGCTGGCCTGCCGCCACGCCGACGACCAGCAGGCGCTCATGCGCCTGGCGGCCGGCGGCTTCAAGGACTCCACCCGCATCGCCGCCGGCTCGCCGGAGCTGTGGTGCGGCATCGCCTTCGACAACGCCGCGGCGCTCGGGGAGGGCCTTGCGGAGGTGCAGGGCATCATCGGCTCGTTCGCCGAGGCGCTCGCCGCCGGCGACCGCGCCCGCATGACCGCGCTGCTCGCCGAGGCCGCCGAGGCACGCCGGGCGCTGCCGGCGGCGTGGGTGCCCTCGACCGAGAAGCTGCTCGAGGTGCGCATCCCCATGGAGGACCGCACCGGCGTCGTGGCCGAGGTCACCACCATCGCCAGCTCCGTGGGCTGCAACATCCAGTCTATCGAGATCGACCATATCACGGCCGACAGCGCGGTGTTGAGCCTCGTGCTCACCGACGAGGGCGACGTCGGCCAGCTGTCCGCCCAGCTCATCAACGCCGGTTTCTCGGTGTCGTTCAGTCCGCTTTCGGCCAAGGAGCATACCCATGTCGCATGAGCCCGTCGCATCAGCCGCATTTGCACCGTCCCCGCAGCCCGAGGCCGGCCGCACGGTCGTCGAGCCTTTGCCCGCGCCGTTGCGCGGCGCCGCCACCGTGCCGGGCGACAAGTCCATCTCGCACCGCGCCGTGCTGTTCGCGGCCATGGCCGAGGGCACGTCGCGCGTGTCCGGCGTGCTGGACTCGGAGGACGTGCGCTCGTCCATCAAGGCGGTGAGCCAGCTCGGCGCCCGGGTCTCGCTGGAGCGGCAGCCCGACGGCAGCCTGGCCGGCGGCATCACGGGCTGGGGCGCCTCCGGCCCGCGCAAGCCCGACGCCCCCATCGACTGCGGCAACTCGGGAACCACGGCGCGCCTGCTCATGGGCGTGCTCGCGCCGTGGGACGTACCCGTGGAGATCACGGGCGACGAGTCGCTCCAGCGCCGCCCCATGCGCCGCATCACCGCGCCGCTCATGAAGATGGGCGCGCGCTTCGAGCCCGGCGGCCGCGAGACGCTGCCCATAACCGAGGTGGGCACGCGCGACCTGCGCGCTATCACCTATGATGCTCCCATGGCGTCGGCCCAGCTCAAAACAGCCGTGCTGCTGGCGGGCGTCTACGCGCGCGGCACGACCACCTTGAACGAGCCCGCCCCGTCGCGCAACCACACCGAGCTCATGCTGCCCGAGTTCGGCGTGCCCACCACAGCAGCCGACCGCACGGCCAGCGTGACCGGCCCCCGCGTGCTCCAGGCCGCCGAGGTGCGCGTTCCGGGCGACCCGTCCTCGGCCGCGTTCCTCGTGTGCGCCGCGGTGCTCAAGCCCGGCAGCTCTCTCCAGGTGGAGAACGTGAGCCTGAACACGGCGCGCATCGGCTTCACCCGCACGCTCGAGCGCATGGGCGCCGACGTGTCGGTGCGCCATGCGGGCGCGGCGGGCAAGGAGCCCTACGGGATGATAGCGGCGTGCCACACCCCGAGCCTCCATGGCTGCGAGGTGCCGGCCGAGAAGATCGCGGGCATCGTCGACGAGGTTCCGGTGCTCGCGCTCGTGGCGGCGCACGCCCGCGGCGTGACGGTGTTCCGCGAGGTGGGCGAGCTGCGCGTGAAGGAGACGGACCGCCTGGCGGCCGTCGTGGAGGGCCTCGGCCAGCTGGGCGTGGAGGCCTACATCGACGGCAACGACCTCTACGTGGAGGGCCAGCCCGGCCTGCGCGCCCCTGCGGGCCTCGTGTTCGACTCCCACGGCGACCACCGCCTTGCCATGACGTGGGCGCTCGTGGGCCTCACGGGCGGGGTTCCCGTAGAAGTGAAGAACTTCGACTCCGTCAAGATCAGCTATCCCCGGTTCCTGGACGATATCGAAAGGTTGGCTCGATGATCATCGCCATTGACGGCCCCAGCGGGGCCGGAAAGTCCACGGTCGCGAAGGCCGTGGCGAAGAAGCTCGGCTTCTCCTGCCTCGACACGGGCGCCATGTACCGTGCCGTGGCGTGGCGCGCCCTGCAGGACGGCGTGCCGTTCGACGACGACGCGGCGCTCGGGCAGCTGGCCCGTATGCACGACATCGCGTTCGGGCACGAGCCGGGCGACCCGGCCCCCAAAAGCGTGTCCATCGGCGGCGAGGACGTCACGCGCGCCATCCGCACGGCCGAGATCGACCGCGCCGTGAGCCCCGTGTCGGCCGCGCCCTCCGTGCGCGAGGCGCTCGTGGGGCAGCAGCGTCGCATAGGGCGCGCGGGCGACTACGTGGTGGAGGGCCGCGACATCGGCACGGTGGTGTTCCCCGAGGCAGAGGTGAAGGTGTTTCTCACCGCATCGGACGAGGAGCGCGCGCACCGCCGCGTGCGGCAGAACGCCGACCGCTCCATCGGCTCCATCGACTTCGACGAGGTCCTCGCCGACCTGCGGCGCCGCGACGAGCATGACTCCTCGCGCGCCACCTCGCCCCTCAAGCCCGCCGACGATGCCGTGCGCCTCGACTCCACGGGCCGCTACATAGAGGACGTCATCGACGAGATCGTGGAGCTCGCGCGCGAGAGGGCCGCGCGATGAGCCTGATCCTCCCGTACGAGAAGATATGGGACATGCCGCTCGGCGGCACGTCCGACGAGAAGCAGGCCCCCCACTGGGCAGGCAATCTCATCTGGGGATTCCTCGTGTTCGTGTTCAAGATCTGCTTCCGCTACCGCGTGGACAACCGCGAGAGCATCCGCGGTTTCGACAAGGAGAGCGGCGTGGTGGTGGTGGCGAACCACACCTCGTTTCTGGACGTGGCGTTCATGTACCTGGCCACGCGCCCGCAGCAATGGCTGCGCTTCATGGGCCGCGAGAGCCTGTTCGACAACGCCCACGGCCTAGTGGGGCAGATCCTCTCGCGCGTGGGCGCGTTCCCCGTCAAGCGCGACTCCGCCGACCGCACCGCCATCAAGCGCGCGACGCGCATGCTGAAAAACGACGAGATCGTGGGCATCCTGCCCGAGGGCACGCGCCGCGGCAAAGGCACGAAGACCCCCGAGATCCATTCCGGCGCCGCGTTCGTCGCGAAGATGGGGAAGGCCCCCCTCCTGCCCATGACCGTGCGCAACGCCGAGAACGTGAAGAGGAAGGGCGAGCGCCTGCGCTTCCCCAAGATCACCATCGAGTACGGCAACCCCCTGCTCGTGGAGGACTTCGACTTCCTGCCGAAGGAGGACCGCCTGGAGGGCTGCACGTGGTATGCCATGCGCGAGTGCTTCGCGCTGTCGCTGCGCGTGCCGCGCGAGCAGGTGGACATGCCCGCGCTGTTCCCCGGTGGACGCGACTTCACGGCTGTGTTCGAGGAGCATCCCGTGCCCGAGCACACCACGGCCGAGGTCGTGGCGGGCATCCGCGCGAAGCGCGCCGCCAAGGCGGAGGTTTCCGCCGTGCCGGCCGGGGAGCGCTCGTGAGGGTGGTGCGCGCCGCGTACGCCGGCGCCTGCTACGGCGTGCAGCGCGCGCTCGACCTGGCGCTCAAGGCCGTCGAGGACGGGGGGAGGGTCTACACGCTGGGCCCGCTCATCCACAACCCGCAGGTGGTGGCGCAGCTGGCGGAACGCGGCGTGCGGGCCGTCGACGGCGTGGAGGACGTGGCGGGCGCCGGCACGGTGGTCATCCGCAGCCATGGCGTGACGCCCGCGGTGAAGCGGTCGGTGGCGGCGTGCGGCCTGCCGCTCGTGGATGCCACGTGCCCGCACGTGGCGCGCGCCCAGCGTGCGGCGGCCGACCTTGCCGAGCAGGGCCGCCATGTGGTGGTGGTGGGGGAGGCGGGCCATCCCGAGGTGGAAGGGCTCGTGGCGTGTGCGCGCGAGGCCGGTGCGTCGGTGAGCGTGGTGGCCGGCCCGGACGACCTGCCGGATACGCTCGACGGCCCCGTGGGCGTCGTCGTGCAGACAACCCAGACGCGCGAGGTCCTGGACGCCGTCGTGGCCGCGCTCGAGCAGCGCGGCGTGCAGCTGCTCGTGAAGAACACCATCTGCTTCGCTACGCGCCAGCGCCAGGAGGCCGCCGCCGCCCTCGCCGACGAGGTGGACGCCATCGTGGTCATCGGCGGCCGCAACTCGTCGAACACCTCGCGCCTTGCCGACATCTGCGCCGCCGCCTGCCCCCGCACCCGCCACATAGAGTCGCCCGACGAGATCGACCCCGCCTGGCTCGCCGGCTGCGGCGCCGTCGGCGTCACCGCCGGCGCCTCGACCCCCGAGGGCCAGATCGAC
>NZ_PPTS01000015.1:0-8748 GCF_003340385.1 Gordonibacter pamelaeae
CCACCTCGGCGAGCCCGGCGGCGGACAGGCCCGCCAGCGCCTTGGTGACGCTCGCCTTGGAGTAGCCCAGCAGGCACGCTATGTCCACGTTGCGGCAGGAGCCGCGCTCGGAGCGGATGCGCAGGATAGCCTCCAGGTAGTCCTCCGATGATTCCGTGGTTCGCATATCTCCAGCCCCCATGGTCGATCATTTGCGGCATGTTGGGACGATTCTGCGCCTTTGCCTTGATGTCCCATTAGATCCTTCGTTGGCGCACCGCAGGTACGCGCTTGCCGAAATGCTAGGCGAGCTGACGGTCGGCCGCCCACATTGCGGCGTATTTGCCGCCTCGCGCGACAAGCTCCTCATGCGTCCCCTGCTCGATCACCCGCCCGTCGCCGATGACAGCGATGCTGTCGGCGGTTCGCACGATGGGCAGCGTGTGCGCGATCATGATCACCGTCTTACGGCGCGCAAGCAGGTTACGGATTGCCCGCTTGACCGCCAGCTCGTTTTCGATGTCGAGCGACGCCGTCGCCTCGTCGAGCAGCACGATGGGGGAATCCCGCAGGATGGCGCGCGCGATGGAAAGTCGCTGCCTTTCACCGCCCGAAAGGCGCGACCCGTTCTCGCCGATGCGGCTGGCGTAGCCCTCGGGCATCTGCCCGATGAAGCCGTCGGCGTTGGCAAGCCGACACGCCTTCCTGATCTCCTCGTCGCTCGCATCGGGCTTGGCGTAGCGCACGTTCTCTGCCACCGAGTCGTCGAACAGAAAGACATCCTGGTCGACGATCGACACGTGCTCGAGCACGCGCTCGGGGGCGTACGCCGCCGAGTCGGAACCGCCGATGAGGACCGACCCCGCATCGGGCCGGTAGTACTGGGCGACGAGCGAAAGCGCAGTCGACTTTCCGCAGCCGGAATCCCCCACGAGTGCCGTGAGACTGCCGGGAGCGCACGCAAGTTCGAGGCCGCGGAACACGGGGTTGCCCGGCTCGTACGCGAAATCGACGCCGGAAAGCTCAATTCCCGCGTCTCCGACGGAAAACTCCTCGTCAACGCCCTGCTCCTCCACTTCGGCAGCGACGTCCGCGATGCGGCCCTTCGCGATGGACAGATTGCGGTAGGCGGTGAGGTCGACGAAGAGCGCCGCCGTCAGCTTGATGATGAACAGGGGCAGCATGATGATGAGCACGGCGGAAACCGCATCGAGCGTTCCGGCAAGCACCGCGTTGCAGCAGACGAGGAACAGCGCGGGCGCGCCCATTCCGACAAGGGCGAACACCACGGCTCCCGGCGGCGTCACGGCCGCCTCGTACCGGTAGCTGATGTCGGAGAATGCGCGCATGCTCTCGACGATGCGCTCGTTCGCCGTCCCGCCGATCCCGTAGGCGCGCAGCGTCTGCATGCCCGTCACGTGCTCCACGATCGCGCTCGCGTTCGAAGCCTGGATGGCGCTTTTGCGCGCGCCGAAACGCCTCACCTGGTGCCACGAGTAGGCAAGGCCCGGCACGATCAGCAGGAACATCGCGGCCACAATGGCTCCCGCAGGCGCGAAAAGCCACGTCACGAACGTGATGAGCATGACCGCCAAGGCGACGTTCTTCACGATGCTGCCGGTCTTGTGCGTGAGGATCTGCTCGTAATCGTTCACGTTCACCGTGAGCGCGTTGAGGTAGTCGCCCGAGCTGCGCTCGGTGAAGCGCGAGAGCGGGATCCGCTTGATCTTCTCGCCGAGAAAGACCCTGATGTTGCGGCTGATCTGGGCACCGCCGATCTGTCCTTGAAGATAGCCGTACCCGTACACGAGTAGGCGCACCACGAACACCGCCGCGACCGCCGCCGTCATGGCGAGCGCCGACGACATCGTGAACGACCCCTCGAAAACGCCCCGTATCACGAGGTAGATGAGAGCGAAGTTGCACCCGTCGAGCACCCCGTCCACCACCATGCAGGCAATATGGACTGAGAAGCGGCGGTTCTTCGCGAAGATGCGCGTGGGGTCCCGCCGCGCTGCCGTGTTCGATCCCGTCATCGCCGTGCTCCCTTCTCCGAATCGGCTTCGCCTTGCCCCGTTCTCGTCATCGCGCTTGCCTCCGCGACGCTCCGTCCTGCTCCTGCGCTCTTCGCACCATCGCTGCCAGGCGAGCCGTCGCTCTCCGCAACGCCCGCCCACCCGAAGCTGACGCTGCGAGCTTCGTCGTAGTCCCGCCACGCCTGCGCGTAGTAGGGGCATGCCGCAAGGACCTGCTCGTGCGCGCCGACCGCCGTCACGCGCCCGTCTTCGACGACGGCGACCCGGTCGCACCTGCGGACCACGCCGAGGCGGTGCGCGACGACGATTACCGTCTTTCCCGCGCACAGGTTTCCGATCGCCGTGTCGATCTGGAGCTGGTTCTCCGGGTCGGCGGCGCTCGTCGCCTCGTCGAGGATGAGAACGGGCGCGTCCTTCAGGATGGCGCGCGCGATGGCGATGCGCTGGCGCTGACCGCCCGACACCCGGTCGCCGAGGCTGCCCATCTCGGTGTCGTAGCCGTCAGGCAGCGTCATGATGAAGTCGTCGATGCAGGCAAGCCGTGCCGCACGGCGCACGTCCTCGATCGATGCGTCGAGCCCCATCCGGATGTTCTCGAGGATGCTGCCGCTCGTGAGGAAGGTCTTCTGGAAGACGACGGCGACATGGGCCAAGAGGTCGTCGTAGTCGATAGACCGCACGTCCTTCCCGCCGATGAGCACCTGGCCGGAATCGGGATCGTAGAAGCGGCTGACGAGCTCGACCAGCGTCGTCTTCCCCGCGCCGGACGGGCCGACGATCGCGATCCGCTCCCCTTGGGCGATGCGCAGCGACACCCCGCGCACCACCTCGCGGCCGGCGTCGTAGGAGAACCTCACGTCGCGCAGCTCGATGTCGCAACGCCTGGGGAACGGATCCCCGCCCCCGAACACCGGCATGTCAAGCAGCTCCTGGGCGCGCGCCGCGCCGCTTGCCACCTCGGCGAGCTTGGACCCCATCTCCTGCAGCAAGCGGATCTCCACGAGGTAGAGCGATCCGACGAACGCGAACAGCAGGTAGGTGCTTCCCGAAACGGCGCCCGTCGTGAACATGAGCCCGCCGAGGGGGATCATGATGAGCAGTCCGCATTCGATCACGACCAGGTACGCCGCATAGGCGGGCGCGGTCTTGCGGGAGATCTCGCACCACACGTCGAACTCGCCGTCGACGCTGTCTCGGAAGCGTTTGAAGGAGGCCGACCCCATGTTGAGCGCCTTGATGACCCGCATCCCCGAAACGTACTCGACCATGACCGAGTTCATGCGCGAAAGCGCTGCGGCGGCTCGGGGCATGACCTCGCCCATCACTTTGAAGCACGCCCCCATGAGCGCCACGGCGGCAGCGAACGGGACGAGCGTCGCGAGCGCGAGGGGCGCGTTCGTCGAGCACAGGAAGGCGAACGCCGCGACCGGTCCTGCGAGGTACATGAACGCTTCGGGGATGTTGTGGGCCAAAAACAGCTCGAGGCGCTCGACGTCGTCGAGCAGCACCGTTTTTACCTGCCCGATCGATCGCTCGCTCAGCGATCCGAGGGGCGCATGCGCCAGATGGTCGACGATGCGGCACCTCACGTCGAAAAGCGTGCGGTAGGCCCCCTTGTGCGACAGCAGGCTAGAGGCGGCGAAGCACGCGTACTGCACGACGAACCCGACCGCCACGACGGCGGCGCACTGAGCGAGCAGCCCTTCGGTCAGGGTTCCCGCATACGCCGCCTGCATGATCCGGTAAACGCCCCAATACGGTACCATGGTCATAAGGCCCGACACGGTCGCGGCGACCATCGACGCGACCAGGAACTTCCGATTGGCGCCCGCCCATGCGAGCACGAGCGAGAACGCCCCGCCCGCTTTCTTCTCCTTCGCCATGCCGCCTCCGTTTCCGCGGTGGGGAGCATGCGACGAACGGACGACCCTACCGCTTGTTTTTGAAGCAAGGATAGCTTTCTAAGCTTTGAATCAGCGTTTATGCAGCGCCCATACGTCCCCTTGGCGCATAAGCTCGTCCGATCGTCGCATCATGACGAAAGCACTCGGAACCTACCGTCCCTCTTCCCGGTCGCCTTGGCCTACCCGCGTCGGCACAGATGAGGGCGGGGTCGAAGAAGATGCCGCGGCTTCCATCGATGAGGGCAAAAACGCAGGAGGCGAGGCATGGGCTAAGACGTCCGGAGCGGACGCATCGGCATTGCCCCAGCCCTAGCCCCCAAGCCCTTCGAACTGCGTTCCGGCGAAGAGGGCGCGTCTGATGTCGTCCAAGCCGCCCGCGACGTCGTAGGTCCCCGTAACCGCGCCTCCAGAAAGCTCGACGGCGCGATCGCACGCGCAGGCGATGAATTCGAGGTCGTGCGTCACCACGAGAACGACCCGCCCTTCCGCGGCAAGCCGCCGGATGAGGCCGGCCACCCGCCGCATGCTTGCGAGATCGAGCCCGCTCGTCGGCTCGTCGAACGCGAGCACGTCCTTTCCCGCGGCGACGCACGACGCGACCGCGAGCCGCTGCTTCTGGCCGCCCGAAAGCGTCGCCGGATGGCGATCGGCGACGTCGGAGAGGCCGAGCGACGAAAGGATGCCCTCCGCGTCGACCGTCCGTGCCCGGTCCCTGCCCATGCCGAAGACGACCTCGGCCGCAGTGCTGTCGGCAAACAGCTGGTAGTTCACATCCTGGAACACCATCGACGACCGCGCGAGACGCTCCCGCTCGCCTGCCTCCTCGCCGAAGAGCCGATAATCTCCCGAGCTTTTCGCCAGACCGCAGATCGCGCGTGAAAGGGTCGACTTGCCGGCGCCGTTTCGCCCCACGAGGGCGATGACCTCGCCCGCGGAAGCCGAAAGATCCACTCCTCGCAGCACCTCTCGCTTCCGGTACCCCGCCCGCACGCCGTGCACTTCGAGGCCCGCTTCCGCCCGATAGCCTTCGCTCGCTCGCGGCTCCGCCTCCGATTGCGACGGTTCACCTGGCCGCGGCTTCGCCGCCTCACGTGCCCGAGAGCTACCCTGCCCACAAACCGGAGCCGCCGCCTCGACTTCTGCCAGACTTTGCGCGCGCAGTCCGAGCGCGCCGACCTCCTGCGCAGAAAGCGACGCGAACTCCTGTGGGGAGAACCGTCGCACGATCCGGCCGCCGTCCATGACCACGACCTCGTCGGCGATGCCCGCCAGCCACCAGAGCCGGTGCTCAGCGACGAGCACGGACGTTCCCGACGCCTTCGCCCTCGCCACGTACGAGCGCAGATCCATGATCGCCGCCATGTCGAGGTTGCTCGTCGGCTCGTCGAGCACGAGATTCGTTGGCCGAGCTGCCCAGACGCTCGCGAACGCGATCCGCTGCTTCTCGCCTCCTGAAAGCGAGAAGATGTTCCGGTCGGCGAGATGGCGAATGCCCAGATCGTCCATGGTTTCCGCCACACGCTCACGGATCTCGCCTTCCGGCGTCGAGCAGCTTTCCAACGCGAAGGCGACCTCGCCCGTCGAATCCACGTTGAAGAACTGCGTCCGCGGGTTCTGGAACACGCTCCCGACAGAGAGTGCGACCTCCCAGCTGTGCATCTGCGCGCAGTCGCACCCGTCGATCACCACGCGGCCGGAAAGCGCTCCGGGAAAGAACGTCGGCGCAAGTCCGTTGGCGAGCCGCGTCAGCGTCGTCTTGCCGCATCCCGAAGGGCCGCACACAAGCACGCACGAGCCCTGCGGTACCGCAAGGTCGATATGCGACACGCCGGCGGCCCGCTCCGGCACGGTCCGCGCGTAGGCAAACGTCACGTCTGAAAATTCGATCACGCCACGCTCCTTAGAACGATTGCCGCTGCGAGGACGGCGACGGCGACGACGGCGGCCGCCGCGTCCGCCGTCCCGAACTCGATATGCAGGTAGCAGGTTCGCGGCGCGGGGTTTTCGATCCCGCGCGCCACGCTCGCGCACGACAGCTCGTCCGCGACGTTGAGTGCGCTCATCATGAGCGGCACGTAGAGGCATTCGACCGTCAGGCCCGGCCTGCGCAGAAAGCCGCCGAGCGTCGGGCTCACCCCGCGCATGCGCATCGCGTCTTTGATGTAGCCCCAGTCCTCGCGGATGGCGGGAACGTAGCGCATCATCACCGCGAGCGGGATCGTCACCTCGCGCGGGCAGCGCATCTTCGAAAACGCGCTCATGAACTCGTTGACCTGGGTGGTCGAAACGATGATCGCCGCGAGCAGCCCGCAAGGGAACACCTTGCGGACGAGTAGGAAGAACGAGTTGAACAGCGTGCTGAAGATGCCGAGGTTCACCTGGGCGAGCGCGATGGCGATCCCCATGGTCGCACAGTAGACGGCGAACATCGCGACCGACAATCGCGCCTTGCCGCACAGCGCCCCGAAGACGACGGCAAGCACCATCATCCCCGCTTCGAACGGCAGGCCCGGGGAAAAGAACACCGCGAGCGCCCAGACGAACAGCAAGGCGAGCTTCGTTCGCGGGTCGAGGCGCATCGCCTTTCGCGCGCTCACGCCGTCATTCCCGCCTTCTCGAACTGCTTGCGCAGCATCCGCATCCCCGCGAGCGCGCTCACGAGCGCGCAGACGAGCGTGAGCACGATCATCGCAGGCAACACCCAGTCGGCGCCGGTCGCGACCATCGTGTCCATGTACGCCTGCTCGGTTCCCTTCTCGACCAAATACGTCGAATACCCCGCCGGGTCGAGCCAGAGCATGAGGTAGGAGCCCAGGGGGTTGAGCGAGAACGCAAGGAAGCTCGCGATGTTGAGCGGCTTGCTCCGAAATCCGCCCGCGCCCGCGATCAGGTCGCCCACGATGCCGAGCACGACGAGGAACACCGACCACAGCCAGTACATGCCCGTCACGAACATGACGACCGCCTCGACGATGCCGAGGATGATGAGGGGGCCGTGCTTCGGCACGCGCGCGATGAGGAGCAGGTAGGCCGGCCCCGTGAGCAGCGCCGCGCCCGCCGGCATGAGGAACGTCAGAACCGGGTTCGGCGCGAACAGCATGCTTCCCACCATCATGAACACGAAATAGAGCGCGATGCACACACCTGTGGTCACGAGGTCTTTTGCCCCGAGCCCCCGTTTCGCTTCCTGAACGCCGCTTTGCATAGGTTTCCTCCTAACGAACGAAGATGTAAGCTATCGTTAACTCTATGCAAGCGAAGGGCGGTGGACGAGGAGCACTGACCGCGATGTCCGATCGTCGCACGTTCGCGTCCGATCGTCGCATCGTCGGTCGCGCCACCCGCTCCCTCATCCGGCGAATGGCTGGTACCATGATTGTTAACTATGACTTACTAGAGGAAAGGGCAGACCCATGGGATTCGTCGGCATACACGACGCGACACTAGAGCAATCGGGATTCGCCGAAGTGACCCGCCCCGCGGGGTTCGGGCCGCTGTGGAAGTCGTACGCATCCCACAGCGGATTCGCACGCGGGTACTACCACCTCTGCGCGCCGAGCGACCGGTGGAGCATCGCCATCCACGACTTCACGCTCGAAAAGGACGCACTGCTCGAATTCAAGCTGCCGGAATACCTTTCGATCACCTGGTACGAATCGATTTCGGGGGAAGAGCTCACGCCGTACCGCAAGCTGCGCGCCAAGGCACTCTGGGGATTTTGCAGCGACCAGGGTGGCTGGCGAGGGCTCGTTCACGGGGGAGTGCCCGTCCGCGCCATCGGGATTGAGGTCACGCCCCGTATGTCGACGGAATACCTGGAAGCCGAATACGAGGGGCAGTTCGAAAACGTGCGCGACGCGTTTCTCTCTGTGAACGACATGCATGCGTCCCCGGAGATGAGAGCCCTGCTTGCAAGCCTCTATCCCCACCCGGGCGACGAGGGCAAGTCCCAGCTGTTCTACGAAGGAAAGGTGCTCGAGGCGCTCGGATTGCTCGCGGAACGTACCCGTATCTCCCGCCAGAAGCCTCGCGCGGGGCTTTCCGAAGAGGACGCTCGGAGGATCCGCTCCGTCGTCGCCTACATCGACGATCATGCCGCGCGCAATCTGCTCGTGTCCGACCTCGCCCGCGCGGCATGCATGAGCCCCACCAAGTTCAAGGAGAGCTTCCGAATCGAAACCGGGCTGACTCTCACCGCGTACGTTCAGCGCCGACGCGCGAGCATGGCGGAGTCGCTTCTGCGACAGCCCGACCTCACGATCGCGCAGGTCGCCCGGGCGGTCGGCTACACCTGTGCAGGTCGGTTCTCGAAGGTATTCCAGCGAGAAACGGGTATGCTTCCGAGCGAGTACCGCAGCGAGCTCGCCCATCGATAAGGCGGACACGTGACGTTAGACGTGTTTCAGCGTTACGCCCTGATGTCGGCAGCCTGTGCGTCCACTGCTCGCTCAAGGTCGGGAGGGCGAGAAGGGACCTGTGATGGGAGGGCGGGAAGGAACCTGCCGAGCCCCACCTCGAGCTCGGCGCACAGCCGCACGAACTCGTCGGCGCGCATGGCGCGCTCCCCGTTGAGGACGCGCCACAGGCGCTTCCCGTCGACGCCCACACGCCGGGCGAGCTCGGCGACGAGGATGCCGCGGCGCCAGCGCGCCTCCTCCATCCTCGCGGCTATGAGGTCGATGTGCCTCACGTCCTTCCCGCCGCGCTCTCGCCCAGCAGGGCGGCGAGCTTCTCGAAGGAGCCCTCCGACAGGCAGTGCTCCATGCGGCAGGCCTCCCGCGAGGCGGTCTTCCCGTCCACGCCCGCCTCGAGCAGGAGCCCCTCGAAGA
>NZ_PPTS01000016.1:0-8365 GCF_003340385.1 Gordonibacter pamelaeae
GAGACAAAAAAGCTGTTTACGGCTTTTGAGGCGCTCGCCCATGCCTTTGGGAAGGGCGGGCGCCGAACTAGAAGGAAGGGTTTTGGACATGGCAGTAAACGAGCATTTAAGTGCCGTTGATCTCGCGGCCGATATCAAAGCTAAGGGTATTTCTCCAGTTGAAGTCATGGATGATTGCATTGCGGCTATCGAGGCGCGCAACCCGTCGATCAATGCCTTCACCTATACGGCTTTCGACGAGGCGCGCGCGAAGGCGATCGAGGCGGAGAAGGTTCTCATGCGGGGCGATGCCGATGGTGCGTTCTTCGGCATACCCACGGCAGCTAAGGACTTTTTGCCCGGAGTTCCGGGTTGGCCGGGAACCACGGGGGGCGTGAAAGCCCTCTCGCACCAAAAAGACCCTGGTTACGGCTGTTTTACCAAGGCGATGGTTGACGAAGGCGCCATTTTGGTGGGTAAAACCAACGCTCCGTCGTTCGCTTTCCGAGGAACCTGCGACAACAAGATGTTCGGTGCAACGAGCACCCCGTTCAAGGTGGGCTACAACTCGGGCGGCTCCTCGGGCGGTTCCGCAGCCGCGGTGGGCGATGGCATCCTGCTTGTGGCGGAAGGCACCGACGGAGGCGGCTCGATCCGTATTCCCGCCGCATGGTGCGGTTGCTATGGTTACAAGGCATCAGTTGGAACCATCCCCGCAACCGTGAGGCCGAACGCCTTCTCTCTCACGCATCCCTACACATGGGACGGGCCGCTGAGCCGTACGGTTAAGGATTCCGCTTACGTGTTGCAGGCTATGGCTCGGTTCGACCCGTTCGATCCGGTGAGCCTCGACCGCGGCGAACGTGATTTCGCGGCGGCTCTCGACAAGCCGCTCAAGGGCTGGAGGATCGGATTCACGCCTGACTTCGGCATCTTTCCGGTAGACCCCGAGATCAAGGATATGGTTGCCGCTGCGGCGCAGCGGTTCGTGGAGGCCGGAGCAGTCGTGGAGCCGGTAGAGTTCGATATTTCACGCTCGCATTTCGAGCTTGCCGAGGCATGGTGCCGCCTCATATCCATCTCGGGACTGGAATCGATCGAGGCACTCAAAGGCGGGGGTATCGACCTATTGAGGGATCATGCTGACGATGTGCCGGCTGAATTCGTGTATTGGATCAACGACGCGTACCGTCGAGGCTACGTCGACTACAACGCTGACGATGTCGTGCGCACCGAGATATACGATGCGCTGCAAACGGCATTCCAAACCTATGACCTTGTCATCTCGCCCGTTACGGCGTGCCATCCGGTTCCGAACGTTCCCGGCGGCATCACGGCGGGCCCGACCGAGCTCGGCGGCGAGAAGGTCGAGCCGCTCATCGGATGGTGCCTTACCTACTTTTGCAACTTCACCGGACACCCGGCAGCATCCATCCCAGCTGGCCTCTCGAAGGACGGCTTCCCGGTTGGCATGCAGATCATCGGGCGGCGCTGGGCTGACGAGGATGTCTTGGCGGCAAGCGCGGCATTCGAGCGTATACAGCCTTGGGCGAAGATCTACCGGGTCACGGCCGAGCGCAATTTGCGTTAAGGCGGGTTCAGCGATGCCGCAAGCGCGCGTCTAAGAGACGCGCTTGCGGTTTATGGAAAAGGAGGGAATAGCATGTCAAACAAGACCACCGACAAATCGGTCGTCAAGTGCCTTGGCTTCTGCGGCTTCGGCATGGGTTCCAACATCACCGAGGTCGACGTGAAGGACGGGCGCGTGGCGCGCATCCGCCCGCTGCACTACGACCAGCTCTATACGCCCGAGGAGCTGAACGCGTGGAAGATCGAGGCGCGCGGGCACGTGCTGGAGCCGGGCATGAAGAGCTACCCGCCGCCGCTCTCGGTGGCGTACAAGACGCGCACCTACTCGCCGAACCGCATCCCGTACCCGCTCAAGCGCGTGGACTGGGATCCGAACGGCGAGCGCAACACCCAGAACCGCGGCTCGTCGAAGTACGTGCACATCAGTTGGGACAAGGCATGCGACCTCATCGCCGCCGAGATCAAGCGCATCCAGGAGGAGGCCGGCCCGTTCTCCATCCTGGCGCAGTCCGACGGCCACGGTGAGACGAAGAACGTCCATGCCGCCCACGGCTGCCAGACGAACCTGCTGAACCTGACCGGCGGCTTCCTCAAGCAAGCCCGCCAGCCCGACAGCTGGGAGGGCTGGTACTGGGGCGCCAAGCACGCCTGGGGCATGGACCCAGTAGGCATGCAGACCATCACCACGAACGTGATCAAGGACATCTCCGACAACGGCGACGCCATCTTCTACTGGGGCGCCGACCCCGAGACCACGCCGTGGGGCTGGGGCGGTCAGATGGCCAGCCGCCTGTGCTACTGGTTCAACGAGATAGGCGTGCTGTCGGTGTTCGTGGCGCCCGACTGCAACTACGCCGCGGCCGTGCACGCCGACAAGTGGATCCCCGTGCTGCCGAACACCGACGTGGCCCTGCAGCTGGCCATCGCCTACGTGTGGATGACCGAGGGCACCTACGAGAAAGAGTATATCGACACGCACAGCGTGGGCTTCGACTGGTTCGAGTACTACGTGCTGGGCCGCGAGGACGGCGTGCCGAAGACGCCCGCATGGGCGGCCGAGCGCTGCGGCGTGCCCGACTACCGCATCAAGGCGCTCGCGCGCTACTGGGCGAAGCACAAGGTGTCCATCGCCCACTGCAACGGCGGCGGCTACATCCGCGCGGCGTTCGCCCACGAGCCGGCGCGCATGGAGGTGTACCTGCTGGGCATGCGCGGCGTGGGCCAGCCGGGCGTGAACCAGTTCCAGATGATCGAATGGCAGCTCATGGATGTGAAGACGCTGAACCCCCTGCCGTCGTGCAGCGTGCTGCCGTCCTCCGAGGGCGCCTACCGCGGCGCCACGATGGACCTGAGCGAGCCGTTCATCCCCAAGACCATGATCCACAAGGCCATCACCGAGCCGTCCATCGAGTGGCACGGCCACGTGATAGCTGGCATCGACCGCGCCGACCAGCTCATCCCGTTCAAGTACGCGCCCGAGCCCGGCAAGGGCATCCGCATGATCTGGTCCGACGCGCCCTGCTGGTCCACCTGCTGGAACGGCGGCCATGAGTTCCAGGACGCGCTGCGCCACCCGAACCTGGAGTTCGTGCTCGTGCAGCACCCTTGGATGGAGAACGACTGCCTGTTCGCCGACATCATCCTGCCCACCTCGACCACGCTCGAGCTGGAGGACTTCAACGTGGACGTGCGCAGCGGCCAGTGGAACGCCATCGCCTACGAGGGCCAGGCCGTCGACCCGGTGGGCGACGTGCGCACCGACTACGAGGCCGTGGGCGAGGTGGCCCGCGCGCTGGAGAAGCTGGGCGGCGTGTACGAGAACCTCTACGAGCGCTACACGCACGGCAACGAGGTGATCGACTGGATAGAGAAGGGCTTCCGCGAGTGCGGCATGGAGGGCGGCGACACGGCCGACTTCGACCGGTTCCTCGAGGACCGCTTCAAGCTGTTCCCCACCGAGGAGAACTGGGAGGCGAAGCCTGCCGGCCTCATCGGCTTCTACGAGGATCCGGAGAACAACCCGCTGCTCACGCCCTCGGGCAAGATCGAGTACTACTCAACCACGCTGGCCGAGACGTTCCCCGATGACAAGGTGCGCGGCCCGGTGGCGCACTGGATAGAGAAGGGCGACGGGCACGATGACCGCATCTCCAGCGAGCGCGCCAAGGATTACCCGTACCTGCTGGTGACGAACCATCCGCGCTGGCGCGTGCACGCGAACCACGACGACGTGCCGTGGTTCCGCGAGCTCGCCACGGGCAAGGTGGTGGGCCCTGACGGCTACGGCTACGAGCCTTTGTACGTGAACCCCGTGGATGCCGAGAAGCTGGGCCTGGCGGACGGCGACATCGCCGGCATCTACAACGAGCGCGGCATGGTGCTCGGCGGCGTCATCCTATCCGAGCGCATCATGCCCGGCGCGGTGTCGCAGGACCACGGCGCGCGCTGCGACAGCATCGTGGTGGGCATGGGCGGCCTGGACCGCGGCGGCGCCAACAACCTCATCTGCCCCTCGGCCACCACGTCGAAGAACGCGGCCGGCGAGGTGACGAACAGCTTCCTCGTGGGCGTGAAGAAGGTTGACGTGTTCGAGCTGGCCGGGCAGTACCCCGAGGCGTTCGCTCGCTCCTACGACGTGGAGTGCGGCCGGGTGCTCGACAGCCTGATTGTGGAGGAGTAGCCATGAAAGCTTTTCTGATCGACGTTGCCAAGTGCAACGGCTGCCATAACTGCCAGATTTCCTGCAAGGACGAGCACTGCGGCACCGAGTGGATGCCCTACGCCGCCGACCAGCCGATGACCGGGCACTTCTGGTGCAAGGTGGAGGAGAAGGTGCGCGGCAGCGTGCCGGTGGTGCGCGTATCGTACACGCCGCTTGTCTGCGGACACTGCGACGATGCGCCGTGTGCGGCCGCCGCGAAGGACGGCGCCGTGTACCGCCACGACGACGGGCTCGTGGTCATCGACCCGGCGAAGGCCAAGGGCCAGCGCGCCATCATGGACGCCTGCCCGATGGGCGCGATCTACTGGAACGAGGAGTTGAACCTGCCGCAGAAGTGCACGGGTTGCGCGCACCTGCTGGACGACGGCTGGGCCGAGCCGCGCTGCGTGGACGCCTGCCCTACGGGCGCGCTCTCGTTCGGCGAGGAAGGCGCGCTCGACCTGAAGGGCGCCGAGCCGCTCGGCCCGCTTGTGGGGCTCGGCGCGCATGCCTGGTACAAGAACCTGCCGAAGCGCTTCGTAGCTGGCTGCCTCGTGGACTTCGATTCCCGCGAGGTCGTGGTCGACGCCGAGGCGGTGCTTGTGGACGAAGCGGGAACCGAGGTGGCCCGCGTGCCCACCGATGACTTCGGCGACTTCTTGTTCGACCAGGTGGAGCCAGCCGCCTACACGGTGCGCGTGGCCGGCAGGGAGCTCGCGGCCGACGTGCGCGAGAAGGACCTGAACCTGGGGGATATCGCTTTGAGATGAATGGATAGAAGGAAGGTCGTTCCTGCCTAGCTGCTCCCCTGAGGCTGGTCCAGAATTTTGTCGGCGCCCCGCCAGATAGTGGTAGGGCGCCGATATTCTCGTGTGCCTTCAGAATGCGCCTCTTTGAGATACGGCACAAGTGCAAAGGGTTTGGAGGCCGCAGGTTGTCGTCGGGAATCGGATCGCTATGCAAGTTCTCGCACGGTAATTTCCCTCATGCAGATGATGTCTCCTTCGCGCTCGAGCACGCTAACGCTCTCGCCGAAGGACGCTTTGGGGCAAGCCTTCATCGCATCGGAGGCCAGCGAGCGCGGTATGGCGATACTGGGGACGTCTGCATCGTAACTGTAGGGGATCGACCCCGCACGCTCGGCCCATTCCCTCACATCCGCCGCTCCGCCACCGAACGCTTTGGCGCATCTCAAGAAGTGATCGTCCTCGTCGGCGTCCATCCAAGGCCATTGCCTCCGCAGCCGCCCGTCATGGGAGAACATCTTATTCTGCAAGTTGACCTGCGCGGATATCCTGTTGTCAGCACTGCAGTAGTGCACGCCCATGCGCAGGTTCTCGGCTACGGCAAACTCCATCAGGCGGAGTGCCTCTTTCTCGCTGCGCGCAATGGGAATGCCGCCGCTGTAGCGGTACTGGTACGGGTACTTGTACGGGTGCTTGCGCAACTCGAAGCCGCGCCGGAGGAACTCTTCGGTCTTGTGCAGTGGGAAGCAGAACTCCAGGAGATTGATGCCCCGCACCCCAATCGAATTGGCGCGCCGCATGAGGCTTTCCAGCTCGTCGACCGAGTCCGGGATGACCGGTACTTCTACGACCACGTCAGGAAGCACGGTCGCCGCCCTTTCCATCATTGCGAAGACATGCTCTTGGTTGTCGTCGAAGTCCAACGGCTTCACACTGAAACGGATCTCGTCCAAACCCGAGGAAGCAAGCTCTTCGAGGGTTTCTTCGTCAAGAAGGTCGCCGTTCGTGTATAGACGCAAGTGGGTAGCGGGGTACAGTTTCTTAGCATGGGCAAGAAACGGAAGAACCTGGTCCTTGTTCAAAAGCGGCTCGCCGCCTGTTACGGCCAGGCAGCGGAGCTTCGCACCCGCGGCGTGCGCTTGGTCGAGTTCCAAGCTTATATTGCGCTTGTGCACGCGGAAATGCTCGTAGTGGGGCTGGTTGCAGTTGAAGCAGAAATAGCAGTCTTTCGTGCAGCGAAGGTCGACGAACAGCGATGCCGTCTGCTCGCCCGTGCGGCATGCTCGGCATGCCGTCGATATCCAGCCGCGCCATACCGATGACCCCCCGTTCTCGCAGTGGCATGCGCACGTACGGCCCACTTGCTCTCTCCGCAAACGCGGAGAGGACTCCTCGCGTTCGAACAGCACCCCGAATTCTTCAATAGATGCTTCGAATTCCCTCTCGTTTGCTTCGAAAATTTCCGCATACTTTCGAATATCCATGGCGCATGACTCCTCCGTACGCGCTTGTGGAAGCTATTCCTTGAAAACTTGGTTGGCGTTTCCCGCCTTGGCTTTGGACGCAATGTCCGCTAGTGAGGCACCGCACGACTTGCATACTGCGGCGGTAGGGTTGTTCAGGAAGCCGCATTCCCGACAGAAGCCGGGTACGTTTTCCAACGAAGCGAGGTGCTTCGATGCCTCCCCACGGCATTTTCCGCAATTGCAGCATGCGTATCCGCACATAGTTCCCCTCGCCTTCTTCTTGAAAGCCGAAGGACCCGCATAAGGATGACGGTGGGCCCTTCGGCTTGGCGTCCAGCTTGAAATGCCGATTGCCTTTTAAAGCTTGCGGTTCTCGACACGTTCGTCGTAGATGTGGGCCCAAGGCTGAATCTCCTCGAAAGCCGAGCCCATGGAGAGAACACCCTTGTCGTTGTAGCGCTGGCCGATGATCTGCATGCCTACTGGCGAACCGTCCTTTGCGAAACCGGCTGGAACCGAAATCGCCGGGTGCCCGGTGAAGTTGCAGAAGTAGGTGAGGCACCATCCGATGAGAGGCTCGACCGGCTTGCCGTTGACTTCACGCACGAGGGTATTGCGATTCGGATCGTTTGCAGGCGGGTTGCAGGCGTTGGTCGGCGAGACGATGAAGTCGAATTTCTCGAAGGCGTTCTGCATTGCGTCGAACACCTCGGTGCGGATGGTGTCGTTGCGGATGAGGTCCCGGTAGCTGCGCCTGTAGGAATCCAACGTCCAGTAGATAAGCTCGGGGCTGATATCTTCGGGATAATCCTTGATGAGGTCGATACCTTGATCTTTCCAAGCAAGGATTGACTCGCTGTTGACGATCGACACCATCTGGCACCATGCCTCGGCGAGTTCGATGTGCGTGCGGGATTTAAGCGAGAAGTCGAGGCGGTTTACGATCGCGCCGGCCTCCTCGAAGCGCTTGGCGGCTCTCTCGACGATGGCTGCGACCTCGGGGTCGACCTCGTACAGGCCGAAGTCAGGGGTGAAGGCGATGCGCTTGCCTTCGATAGGCGCTCCCAGCGCCTCGGTGAAGTCTATTTTGCCCCAGTCGATGCTGAACGGATCGCGCGGATCGTAGTAGGCCATCTCGGTCAGCGCGCGGGCAGCGTCCTCGATGGTTCGGGTTTGGGCGCCGTCGAAGCAGAAGGGATGGCTCGTGCCGAAACCGTCGGGGCGCGGGGAGTTGGATACGAGGCCGAGCGACGGCTTGTAGCCGACGATGCCGCACCAGGCTGCCGGAATGCGGATCGAGCCGCCTCCGTCGGTGCCTTCCGCTATCGGGAGCAGTCCGTCGGCGACCGCGGCCGCGGAGCCGCCCGAGGAGCCGCCCGAGTTGTAGCCCACTTTGAACGGGGTGCTCGTTGCACCGTAGAGCTTGTTGTCGCACGTGCCGCGGAAGGCGAGCGAGGGGGCGTTGGTCTTGCCGACGAATAGGGCGCCTGCGTCGACCATGGCTTTAGTGTAGGTTGAATGGCACACGTCAACAGTGTCTTTTACGGCTGGGATGCCGCCGCAAGTGCCCTTCCATCCGGGCAGTACCGGTGTAAAGTCTTTAGCCGCCGTTGGTATGCCGAAGAACGCGCCTTTTGCGTTGCCGGCCATGAGCGTGCGCTCGGCCTCTTTCGCTTGGGCGCGTGCGCCTTCGAAGTCGACGTCGACCAAGGCGTTGATGCTTGCGTTGCGCTTCTCGATGCGGTTGATGAAATGATCCATGACCTCGATCGGGGAGATCTCCTTCGCCATGATCTTGCGCTGGATGGCGGAGGCGCTCATGTACGTGATGCTCTCCATCTTCCTCTCCTTAAACGAATCGAACAGCTTTAAACGGCGGAATA
>NZ_PPTS01000017.1:0-8072 GCF_003340385.1 Gordonibacter pamelaeae
CGGCGTGTGGGCGTCGACGGGAAGCGCCTGTGGCGCGTCCTCAACGGGGAGCGCGCCATGCGCGCCGACGAGTTCGTGCGGCTGTGCGCCGAGCTCGAGGTGGGGCTCGGCAGGTTCCTTCCCGCCCGCGATCAGGCGCCGCAGGCAGATCGTGGTCAAAATGGGCAGGGAAAAAGGATTTGCAGTTAGTTCGTCGTCCGCTCTTCGGGTATCCCGAATCGTTTACTCTAGCTCGAATGGCTGTGATTCATACGAGTCGTTTTCGGTTTGCTGCGTTTGAACGTGCTGGGGGTTCGTTAAGGCATGCTTGCTGCAACAAGATAATTCGATATTGAAGGAATGTGGCAGTGTCTGAGCCGCATCAGCCTTTCTCGCCCGCTTTTCACAGACGATCCTGCCTGAACCGCTGGGGGGAACAGCCCTTGTGCCTGCGAAACGCCTCGGTGAACGCTCCCGCCTTACTGTAACCGACTTCCCTGCCGACCTCGGCGATGGGCAGCGCTGTTTCAGTGAGCAGCCTTTCGGCTTCCCTCATCCTCTCCCTCGCCACGTAGGACGCTGGAGGAAGGCCTGTCGCCTTCTTGAAGAGCCGTTTCATCTTCGTCTGTCCCATATACAGTTCGGACGCGAGCCGCGTGCACGACAAATCGCCGCCAAGGTTCCGAGCGATATACGCGCACGCCCAGTCGACTGCTGCCATGTCCTCTTCGGTCATTCTGGGCCTGCCGCCATTCGGCTGGGCTGCGCACTCCATCACGAGGGCGATAGATTCGGAGATAACTCCTTCGTAAAACAGATCCGCCGCGATCCCCCCGCCTCGATACGAACGCGCCTTGCGAAGCAAGTCGACAAGCCCCGGAAGGTCGCGCCGTCCGTCTACGCCCGCAAACGCCTTGCGGACGTCCTCTATTTCGCCGAAGCGACTCTGCAGATAATCCCGATAATAATCTGGCGAGATGGTGATCGACGACGCCACGGCAACGGAACCTTCCGAGAACCGCGCTTCGTACTCCTCGTTTTCCCCGCCGAGATACACCGTGATGGCGCCCGGGGCGAGCGGAGCCCCTCGGCGCTGCGCGACGCCCGAAACCTCGTCATAGCAGCCCAAGCACAGGTGCTCGGTGCATCGATAGCGCATGGTCCACTCCCTTGCGAAGCTCATCCTGAACGCGTTCACAGCGAAGAGGTTGTCCCGAAAGTACGCCCAGTACTCCCCGGACCCCATGTCGCTTTCGAGAACCCTCAAAGTGCCCGCAGGACCGTAGTTGCCGACATCGCGGGAAGGCACGAGGTGCCATTCCCTGAACGCCTCTTCGTAAAGGTCGCGTTCTATGCTTTCCATCTGACCTTCTTTCGCCTCGTTTCAATGCGGCGTTCCCCGATTCGTCCCTTTCATTCCGTATCGGGTCCCGCTTTTGCTTTCGCGAAGACTGGAACTCTGCCTATTCGTCCATTATAGCCAAGAGTTAAAGATGGCTAACTAGACAGGGAACATAAGGAGGAATCGGATGACGCAAGACGCTCCAACCCCAAAAAGCAACAGGTGGACCACGCGCGACGTGCTGACGTTCGTCGTGTTCAACCTGATCATCATGGCGGTGACCATCGTGGCGAAGATGATCGAGGACATGGTCCTGGCGCCCCAGAACACGTTTTTCGTGGGGTCGTGGCTATTCCCGCTGCTTGCCACGCCGTTCTACGTGGTGATGGCGGACCGCATCGGCAAGCGAGGCGTGCTGGCGGGCTCGACGCTGGTATTCGGGCTGCTCTACACGTTCATGGGAGGGCTCTACTGCGCTCCCGTCGCCGTCGTGGGCGCCCTTATCGGAGAGCTCGTCATGTGGGGGAAGGATTCCTACCACGACATAAAGCGCGTCGTAGGTGGCTACATCGTGTACTGGGTGACGTTCGGCTTCTACGGGATTATGCCGTATCTGCTGTTCAGGGACGCCTATATGGAGCAGTTGGGAACCTACTACGACGCGGCTGACGTGGCGGCAATGGTGGCCCAGTACACCGAGCTGCCGTGGATCCTGCTCATGATGGCGATGTTCGCCACGGGCACGATCGTCGGAGGGCTCATCGGGTCGAAGTTCCTGAAGAAACACGTGCGCAAGGCGAAGATCGCCTAACCATGGAAAAGTGCGACATCAAAACTGGGGTGTTCGGCCTCGACCCGCGCACGCACCTGTTGTCGTTTCTCGTTGTCGGCATCGCCGCGATGCTGGTGACCGGCCTTTTGGAGACGGCGCTTCTGCAGCTGCTCGCCGCGGCGTACCTCGCGGCGAACGGGAGGGCGCGCCTTTCGCTCAAGATGTGCGCGAGCTTCACCGTTGTGTGCGGGCTGAGCTTCCTCCCGCTCTCCGGACTGTACGGGGCGCTGTTCGTGAGTTTCCTTCACATGATCCCGCCGTTCACGGCGGGCTGCGCGCTGTTCACGCTGTCACCCTCGGCGATCATGTGCGCGCTCGACCGTTGGAGGCTGCCCCAGCGGGTTCTCGTGGGCGTGTGCATGGTGTTCAGGTTCGCCTCCGTCCTCTCGTTCGAAGCGCGCTCCATCGTGCGCGGCATCCGCATGCGGGGCATCTTCCCTCATGCGTTCGACATCGTGCGTCATCCGGGGTTGGCGTACGAATGCGTCTACACGCCGCTCGTCATGCGCTCGCTCAGGCTTTCGAGCGAGCTTGCCGCCTCCGCCGAGCTGCGCGGCATCGAAATCGGTCGGGGACGAACCTCGGTCTACCACGTGGGCTTCACCTGGAGGGATGCCGCGTGTTTGGTCGTTGTCGCGGTCGTATGCGCGGGAATCTACGGAGCGGGGGCGATTTTGTGACAGGCGAATTCGAATCATCCAATGCGCTCAAGGAAAACCCCGTATGCGGCAAGCCTGCGGAGGAGGCGACAGCCCTCGCGTTTTGCGACGTCTCGTTTCGCTATGTGGATGAGGCAGAACAAGAGGATTCGGCATCTGCTGACGATGCGGGAGGAAGCAGGGTCGAGGACGTGTCCTTCGAGGTGCGCGCCGGCTCCTGCACAGTTCTGTGCGGAAGGTCGGGCGACGGCAAGTCGACCGTGCTGCGATTGGCGGACGGATTGGCAGGGACGTTCTTCCCTGGAGTGCGTATGGGTTCCGTTCTGGTGAGCGGCACGGAGGTCCTTTCGCTTTCCGCTCGCGGGAGGACCGAGGCCATGGGCGTGGTCATGCAGGATCCCCGCAGCCAGTTCTTCATGGGGACGGTCGGCGACGAGATCGCCTTCTCGCTGGAAAACCTCGGGGTCGACCCTGCTTTGGCCGTTGAGCATGTGCATGAGGCGGCACGGCTGTGCGGGGTTGAAGGTCTGCTTGCCGAGAAGCTTACCGAACTGTCCAGCGGTCAGAAACAACGCGTCGCAATCGCAGCCGCTATCGCGTGTCGCCCGTCGTTTCTCGCGCTCGACGAGCCGACCTCCAACCTGGATGCAGGAGGTGCTGATGCCCTAGTTAGCATTCTCGCCAAGCTCAAGCGGCGCGGCGTGGCGATTCTGGTGTCGGAGCACAGGCTCCACAAGCTTCTGCCCGTCGCCGACGAATTCCTTTGCATGAGAGATGGCAAGGTCGCGTCGCGGTGGAGTGCGGAGGAGTTCGCCGCGCTTCCGGGCGAAGAGGCCGACGCATTCGGATTGCGCCATCCCGGTATCACCATCGCGCGCGATTCGAATGCACGACCAGCGGAATCACTTGATTCCCGCTGCGGTTCCACCTCATGGCATATGGAGGACGTGACGTATCTCTACCGCTCGACAGGCCGTGGCATTCGGGGCGTGACGGCGGAGTTTCCCTGCGGTGCTGTGACGGTGGTATGCGGGGGGAACGGTTCGGGCAAGACAACGCTTGCGAAGGTTCTCGTCGGGGCGTCCCACCCGCAGAAAGGCCTGATAACCAGGGACGGCAAAGCGCTCTCACCGCGGGAGCGGAGGCACCTGAGCTATTTCGTGATGCAGGACGCCGACTATCAACTGTATGCGGGGAGCGTCGCCGACGAGGTGGTGCTTGGCCGACGCGTTGATGATGTTTTGAAGGCGCGTGCCTGGGAGGCGCTTGATGCCTTCGACCTGAAAGACCTTGCCGACAGGCACCCCGCCAGCCTATCGGGCGGGCAGAAGCAGCGCGTGACACTTGCCGCAGCGTACTGCTCGGACGCCGAGCTCGTGGTGCTCGACGAGCCAACGAGCGGACTGGATGGGAGCGGCATGCGGGAGGTGGCTTTGTGGTGCCGTAGGCTTGCGGCGGAAGGAAAGGCAGTGGTGATTATCACCCACGATGAAATGCTAGCGCGGCTGGCGGGCGACCGGAGGGTTGAGCTGGCAGCGCATGACGAAGGGAGGAAAGGGGCATGAGTCACGTGACTCCGCTTGACCGCACCGCGCGTCCGAGCGCGTTTTCGAAGCTGTTCTACTTCATGCGGCCCGATAAAGCGCGCATGGTGCTCTCGCTTGTCCTCGCTTGCTTGGGCGAGGCGGCGGGTATGGTCCCGTACGTGGTCGTCGCCTTGCTGGCTGCCGGTCTCATCGAAGGCACGCTCACGCTTGAAATGGCAGCTCTGTTCTCACTCGCTGCAGCAGGAGGGCAGATCCTCAAGTTCGTGCTCACGTGGCGATCGTCGATGATCAGCCATGGCATCGCCTTCAAGGCTTTGCGCACCATGCGCGAGCAGATGGCCGAGAAGATGTCACGCGTGCCCATGGGCGTCATCGTCGACACGCCCACGGGCACGTTCAAGAACCGCTTCGTGGACAACGTGAACCAGCTGGAGGACGCCATCGCGCACTTCATGCCGGAGCTTCCGAGCAACGTGTTCGCGCCCATCCTCGCCATGACCATCGTGTTCGCCGTCGACTGGCGCATGGGGCTCGCCGGCATCGCCACGATCCCCTTGGGCGTGCTCTTCTACCTGGGCATGATGCGCGATTACAAGCCCAAGATGGCGCGTTACATCAAAAGCGAGCAGGACATGAACTCCACGCTCGTGGAGTATGTCAACGGCATCCAGGTGATCAAGGCGTTCGGGCGCACGGCGTCCTCCTACGGGTCGTTCTCCGATGCCGTGGCGGAATACCACGACTCCACGCTTGCGTGGTTCCGGCAGAGCTGGGTGTGGATGGCGGCGGTGCGCTCGGTCGTGCCCTGCACGTTGCTCGTTTCGCTGCCGCTTGGCGTGTGGCTGCTCTCCGTCGGGCAGATTGCGCTTCCCGCCTTCATGGTGTGCATCGTCATTCCTCTGGGCTTCATCGGTGGCGTTTTGAAGTTCGCCCAGGCGGCAGGCCAGATCTCGCGTATGGATGCCTGCCTGAACGTGGTCTGGGATTTCCTCGGTGAGCCCGAGCTTGCGCGCCCCACGCAACGCGTGGAGCTACAGGGCGAGTCGTTCGCGTTCGAGGAAGTGTCGTTTTCTTACCATGAGGGCACCGAGGTCCTGCACGACGTGAGCTTTTCCACCGAACCGGGAACGATCACGGCGATCGTCGGGCCGTCGGGCTCGGGCAAATCGACCGTCGCCAAGCTTATGGCGGGGTTCTGGGATGCGAGCGCAGGAAACATCACATTCGGCGGGGTCGACGCGAAGGACATCCCGTTCGAACAGCTCATGGAGCACATCGCGTACGTGGCGCAAGATACGTTCCTGTTCGACCGCTCCATTGCCGACAACATCCGCATGGGCAAGCCCGACGCGACCGACGCCGAGGTGGAGGCGGCGGCGCGTGCCGCAGGCGCCCACGGATTCATCAGCGAGCTTCCGCAGGACTACGCTACGCCTGCGGGCGAGGCGGGCGATCGACTTTCGGGCGGCGAGCGGCAGCGCATTACCATCGCGCGCGCCATCCTGAAGGACGCATCCGTCGTCATCTTGGACGAGGCGACCGCCTACGCCGACCCCGAGAACGAGGCGCTGGTTGAGCGCGCCATCAGCAAGCTGGTGGAGGGCAAGACGCTCGTCACCATCGCGCACCGGCTCTCGACCATCACAGGCGCCGACCAGATTCTCGTCATGGACGCAGGGCGCATCGTGGGGCGAGGGCGGCACGATGAGCTGCTGCAAAGCTGCCCGCTGTACGCCCGCATGTGGCGCGAGCATCAGGGCGCGGTAGGGGTGCTCACGGACAAAAACGTGGAAGACCGGGCGGCCATCCGCCCCGAGGAGGCGAGGTAGATGTTCGCCATCGTAAAACGCATACTCGACGTGGCGGGAAGCTTCTCGCCTGCGTCGCGACGCAGTCTCATTGTTGGCATGGTATGCAACGTCCTAAAGGCGTTCTTCATGGCCGGGATGCTTGCCGCGGTGTGGTGGGCGCTCGAGAATCGTGACCATATGGGTGTGGACGTGGCGCTGCAGTGCCTGGGCATCCTGCTGGCGAGCGTGGCGGGCCAGTATATCTTCCAGTACCTCGTGGACATCAAGATGGACGCCGAGGGGTTCCACATCTTCCGCGACATGCGCCTGCGCGTGGGCGATCGGCTGAAGGGTGCTCCCATGGGCTATTTCTCCGAGCAGCGCCTTTCCGCCATCACCACCACGCTCACCACGACGCTGCACCAGCTGGAGGAGTTCATGACCATCTGCCTCACCGGTCTTTCGGGCGGCGTGGCGATGGCGGTCATCATGAGCTTGTATTTCATGCTGTTCGCGCCGCCGGTGGCGTTCATCACGTTCGCGGGCATCGCCATGGGGCTCGTGGTGCTCGAATGGCTGCGCCGCCGCTCCACCGCGGTGACGCGCGAGGTAACCGCCGCCCAGGAGGCCATGACCGACAAGGTGATCGAGTACGCCCGCGGGATGGCGGTGCTGCGCACGTTCGCCACGCCCGACGAGGCGCTTGCCGAGGCGAAGGCGTCTTTCGAGCAGAAGCGCCTGGCCGACTACCGTCAGGAGCAGGCGGCCCAGGGAATTCTCAAGCTCTATGCGCTGGTGTTCAATCTGGCGAGCTGCGCGGTGCTGTTCGCGGCGTGCGCCCTGTACCTCACGGGTGGACTGCCGCTCTCGTGGGCGCTCACGCTGCTCGTCGCCGCGTTCATGATCTACGGCGAGCTGATCAGCGCGAACAATGGCGCCTTTCTCACTAAGAAGATAGAGGGCGAGCTCGACCGCGTGGACGAGGTGTGCGCGGTTCCGCGTCAGGACACGACCGACGAGCCTCTTGCGCCGCGAGGGTTCGACCTGGCGATGGACGGCGTGTCGTTCGGCTACGACGACCGGCGCGTCATCGACCACGTGACGCTTCGCATCCCCGAGGGCACCTCGTGCGCCATCGTGGGGCCAAGCGGGTCGGGCAAGACCACGCTGGTGAACCTGCTCGCGCGGTTCTGGGACGTCGATGAAGGATTCGTGAGCGTGGGCGGCGCGGACGTGCGCGACGGCACGGCGGAGAGCCTACTTTCGCACATATCCCTGGTGTTCCAGAACGTGTACCTGTTCAACGACACGGTGGAGAACAACATACGGTTCGGGCGGCCGGATGCATCGCGCGATGAGGTGGTCGCCGCGGCGAGACGTGCGCGGTGCCACGACTTCATCGAGCGCCTTCCGCAAGGTTACGACACGGTGCTGGAAGAGGGCGGAGCCGACCTGTCGGGCGGCGAGCGGCAGCGCATATCCATCGCGCGCGCCATCATGAAGGACGCGCCCATCGTCATCCTGGACGAGGCGACCAGCTCCGTCGACCCCGAGAATGAGCATCTGCTCATGGAGGCGATCGGCGAGCTCACGCGCGGCAAGACGCTCGTCACCATCGCTCACCGCCTGAACACGGTGCGCAACGCCGGCCAGATCCTCGTCGTGGACGCCGGCCGCATCGTGCAGCGCGGCACGCACGACGAGCTCATGCGTGAAGACGGGATCTACCGCCGCTTCATCCGCATGCGCGAAGAGGCGGCCGACTGGAGGCTGGGGGCGTAAACCGATGAGCAAACAGCGCTCCACGGAATCATCGGAGGACTACCTGGAGGCGATCCTGCGCATCCGCTCCGAGCGCGGCTCCTGCCGCAACGTGGACATAGCGTGCCTGCTGGGCTACTCCAAGGCGAGCGTCACCAAGGC
>NZ_PPTS01000018.1:0-6580 GCF_003340385.1 Gordonibacter pamelaeae
CCCGCAAGATCGGCCGCGCGAAGTCGTGCTGCCTGCAGTGGGGCGTGGCGATGGACCACACCTCCGAGGGCTTCATCACCGGCATGGCGTGCTTCGACCTCATGGCGCTCACCGGCAACTTCGAGAAGCCCGGCACCATGGTGGCCGCGAACCCCGTATGGGATATGAGCGTGACATGGATGCCGCGCGAGAAGGTATGGGAAGGGTGCTCCGAGCCGGTCAAGGACCAGGGACGCACCATGAACTTCAAGTATCCTGCGCTCAAGGCCATGGCCGCCATCAGCCCCGACATGCTGCTCGAGGCCATGGAGACGGGCGAGCCCTACCCCATCAAGGCCATGTTCATGATGCAGAACAACGCCATCGCCTGCATGGGCGCCCAGCCCCAGCGCATCCTGCCGGCGCTGCAGAAGATGGAGTTCAACGTGGTGGTGGACCTGTTCCTCACCCCCACGGCGCTCGCCTGCGCCGACGTGCTGCTGCCCGCCGCGTGCTTCGCGGAGCGCATCGGCATCACCGGTCACCAGCCCTACGCGCTCGGCGCCATCGCGCAGGCCGTGGAGCCTTTGGGCGAGTGCAAGTCGGACCAGCGCATCATCTACGAGACGGGCAGCCGCTTCACCGACGAGGCCCACAAAAAGTGGGACGACGAGCAGGGCTTCTACGACTACCTGCTGCGCAAGACCGGCTATACCTACGAGACGCTGCGCGAGCGCACCTGGGCCTACCCCGAGTTCGAGTACAACAAGCACGAGAAGGGGTTGCTGCGCCGCGACGGCACGGTGGGCTTCGCCACGTCCACCGGCCGCTACAACTTCTACTGCCCGGAGATGCTGCACTTCGGCCTGTCGCCCCTGGCCGATTACGAGGAGCCGCCCGAGAGCCCGGTGTCGGCGCCCGAGCTCGCCGAGAAGTACCCGCTCGTGCTCACCACCGGCGCGCGTCCTTGGGGCTTCTTCCATTCGGAGCACCGCCAGAGCCCGTCCATGCGCCGCCTGCATCCCGACCCAACCGTGCTCATCCACCCCGAGACGGCGGCCGCCTACGGCATAGCCGACGGCGACTGGGTGACCATCGAGAACAACTTCGGCTCGTGCCGCCAGAAGGCGGAGCTCACCACCCGCATCCGCAAGGACACCGTCTCGGCCGACCACGCCTGGTGGTTCCCCGAGCGCGGGCCCGAGGACGGCACGCTGTTCGGCGTGATGGAGTCCAATATCAACAAGCTCGTCCCCATGCGTCCCGGCAAGGTGGGCTTGGGAGCGTCGTACAAGTCGCAGCTGTGCACCATCGGCAAGGTAGAGGAGTGATCGGCATGAGGCAAATGCTTGCAGTAGACTACGAGTTCTGCACGGGGTGCCACACCTGCGAGATAGCCTGCCAGCAGGAGCACGGCCTAGCGCCCGGCCGGTTCGGCATCAAGCTGACCCAGATAGGCCCCGACCAGATCACCGAGCGGAAGTGGCAGTACGAGTTCGTGCCCGTCCCCACCGACCGCTGCGACCGCTGCGCCCGCCGCCAGGCGGCCGGCAAGCCGCCGACCTGCGTGCAGCACTGCCAGGCGGGCTGCCTGTACTGCGGCACGCTCGAGGAGCTTGCCGAGAAGATCGACCTCGGCAAGAAGAAGCTCGCCCTGTTCAGCTAGCGCCTTTTCTGCCCGGCTCGCATGCCTGAAGGGGCGGTGCTGGAAAGCCCCTTCAGGTCGAGGGCGGGTCCTCGAGGTCGTCGGGGACCGGGAGGCCGCCCTCCTTCCCCGCATCGGGCGAAGGGCTGGTGTCCTGCGCGGCGAAGAAAGCATCGATAACCGATTGGTCCCGCTTCGTGCCCAGAACCGGCTTGCGCTCGAAGGCAGCCGCCTTGGCTCGACGGGTGGGACCCTTACCGAAAACAGAGCGCTCCACGACGCGGGCCTCTGCATTGTCGAGCCTGCGCGCATGGCTGTGAACGTCCTCGTGCATGCAATCGCCTCCCTTGTCGCTCTCGCGCCTCGGCGCACCGCTACCGCGGTCGTCCCGGTCCATGCATCCATGATAGAAAGGCGGCATCCCCTCCCAAGGATGAACTCGGTAGCTGGGCACCGTGTTCTTGGCGACTGGCCTACCGGCCTCCCTAACGGTACGATCAAAGCGGCGAACGGTGCGAGGTTTTTTAGTTTGCGCAGGTCAATGGTTATGTCGAGCACCCGACAGCCGTCAAGGGGCAACCGTTTGGCGGTCGGGGCGGCCGCAAGCGCGAGCGCCCTGACCGCTCCGCCGCCCGCTTCCTCACGGCTGATCGGGGCGCCGCTCGCTCTCCCGGCCGCCCCGCCTCCGCACGGGGAGATTGAGCGCCGTTCGCCCTCTCCCCGCCAAAACGCCAAGAAAATATTGGCATATTGCAACTAGTTATGAGATGATAGTGTTTGCAATTCTACCTAAGGAGACGCGTCCACCCTCCGCGCAGCCGATGCCGGAGCACAGGGGCGAAGTCCATTCTCGCGAGAAAGAGGTCCCGCCCATGTGGAGCAGCTGCCATCCCAAGTCCGACGAGGATATGAAGGAGTGCGCCGAGCTCGGCAAGTCGCTCAACCGCCTGTCGCAGCCCACCATCCTCACGCTGCTCGCCTGCTCCGACAAGCCCCTGCACGGCTACGTCATCGTGCAGCAGGCGGCGGAGTCCCCCATGTTCGGCGGCAAGAAGCCCGACGCCACCGGCATCTACCGCGCCCTCAAGCGCATGGAGGAGGCCGAGCTCGTCACCTCCGTATGGGACACGCCGGAAGAGGGCTCGGCCAAGCGCCTGTTCTCGCTCACCGACAAGGGCCGCCGCTGCCTGCGCCGCTGGATCGACGCCCTGGCCTGCTACGAGCTCACCCTCGAAGAGCTCCGCGGCCTCGCCGCCGGCGCCCTGGGCATCGACCTCCCCGACGCCCCCCTGTGCTCGCATTAGGCATTGCGCACCATTCGAACCGAAGGCATTCTCAGTCCCGAAGAGCTGCCCTTTCACACCCCGCTTTCTCGGCCATCCGACAAAATTGAGGATGGCAAGGAAAGCGGGGGGATATTCCGAGGGCCCATCACTCCGAACCCTTAAAGCGCTGAATCATCGTCCTTGTCAGCCATTATCTTCTCAACAACCATCATGAGCTCATCCCTTGAACTCACGCCAACCTTCTTGTAGATGCTATACCTATGCGCTTTTACCGTATGCGGGGATATATAGAGCTTTGACTGGATATAGTCTGATCCCCACCCCTTGGCGATCAAGTAGAACACTTCCGTCTCACGTGCTGAGAGGCCGTACCGCTTCACCACCGTCTCGCAACTCTTCTTCCAACGACCTCCACCCTGCTCATGGGTTTCCGTCGCGCCGCCCTCCTCATCGTGCTCGCCGGCAAGCTGATCCTTGTCGAAGGGGATTACCGTAACGAACACGGAAAGAAGGATCACCAAGACGAGCGACGCCCAGGTGAGAATATCGCTGCCCACAGAATGCGTGAAGGCAGACAGGAAACCCACGGCATAGCCGATGGCCACTCCCACGATAATGGGGGCAAACCCTCGGCCGGTGAGATAAAACGGCGACACCCCAAAGCGCTTGACGAGGCAGAAGAGGGAATCGAGATTGGCGAGGGTCAGCCATACATAGCCAACGAGGATAACAAGGATGCACAACGTTTTCAGCGGCGGATCAACGAACGGCATGGGCAGGAGGCCGATTACGAGCAAAGGGAAGAGAATCTTCTGTACCTTGCCGTGCATCATCTTGTCGGTGTTCTTCCCAAGATACGGAATCATCAGCAAAGCGCCCGTCACGATGGCCAAAGATATGCCCGCGTGCAGCCAAGGGTGGCTTTCGGCATCTGACAGACCGAATATGGCGATACCGAATACCGCTCCGTAAAGGGTGTTGAGAGCATCGATTGGCTTTGTGAGACGATGCCGCGCCATGGACTCCTTACGCGAGACAAACGGCGCTTGGGGAATCTCTCTTTCCAGCACTACGAGTATCGCCAAGCTCGCTGGCAAGGAAAGGCACGTGAAGGCTATGCCCGCACCGTCAGGCAGGCAATTACCAACGAAATAGAGCAAGGATCCGCCGGCCATAGAGAAGGAAAGGACCTTGGATGTGAAATTCTTCGTGAAAGCCGTCAAGAGCTCCGACCACAAAAGCAGAAGCGCGGAAAGCCCGATTCCCAGAAGAAAGCTCGCCACGAATACAACGAGCACGGGGACGTGCAAGTCGATGACGAACTGCGCATAAGACACGGCCCCGTGAGCAACGGGGCTCGCGCAGACCAAAGCCCACAGGAAACGATGCCCTTTCTGCACCGAGAGAAAATCCGACCATCGATTGCTCGCAACGGCCATGACCACCATACCGGCGCACAGGGCAACGGGCGCCAGCGGGGAGATCGTCTCGACAGCAGCTGTGTCATCGATGGCGGCGTTGTGGATCAGCGCGGTGTAAAAACTCGACCAAAATAGCGAGAAACCCATCACAAGGCTGATAAGAAGGGATACCGAACCCCTTTCCCCCTGCTCATACGATGGTTTAATACCTTCCGTCACTTAACCATCTCCTCTGATTTATCCGTTTCGTACTAGGCGAGTCGGCGGGTTTCAGACTTTCCAGATATACCAAGTCGCACGTCACGATCCTATAGTTCGGGAAACCACGTCGATCGGCTCGGCCCAGAGCCAGAGACGGGCTCTGCAGCACACCAGAGGGGCATTGCAATCGCTTCCGCCCATTCTAACCGATCGGCGTGGCACCGCAAGCAGAGAAGAGGGGAAGGAGAAGTGCATGGGAGAGAAGGATTACCGACTTGTCGAGCACGAGAAGCCTTGGAAGTACAAGGAGGACGACTACACCGTGACACGCGGCAGCGCATGGACCGGTCCCGGCTGCCATGAGGGTTGCGGAGTCTTGCTCTACACCGACGACGACGGAAAGCTCGTCAAGGTGGAGGGAGACCCGGAGAACCCGTTCAACCAAGGCCGCCTATGCGTTCGATGCCTGGATCTGCCCGAAGTCACCAACCACAAGGACCGCCTGCTCTATCCCATGAGGCGCAATCCCAAAGACCGGGGCAAAGACGCATAGGAACGCATGAGCTGGAACGAGGCCATCGACTACGTGGCCGGCAAGCTCATCGAGATCCGCGAAGAGCACGGAGCGGAGACCGTGCTCTTCGGCCAAGGAACCGGACGTGACATCTCCAGCTGGATCACCCGCATCGCCTGGTCCTACGGCTCGCCCAACTATTGCTGCTTTGCCCTTTCCGGCAATGCATGCTATCTGCCCCGCGTTGCCGGAATGGCCGCGACCTGCGGCAGCTACACGGTGGCCGATTGCTCCCAACAGTTCGTCGACCGCTACGACAACCCGGCTTACATCGTTCCCGAGTTGATGGTCATCTGGGGCAACTATCCGCTACGCGCTAACTCCGACGGCTTCTACGGCCATTGGGTCATCGATCTGATGAAGCGCGGCATGAAGATCATGATGGTGGACCCGCGCGTCACATGGCTCTCCCTCAAAGCCGAGGAGCACCTGCGCCTGCGCCCCGGCACCGACGCCGCGCTGGCTCTCGGCATGATGAACGTCATCGTCAACGAGGGCCTTTACGACCACGAGTTCGTGGACAAGTGGTGCTACGGTTTCGAGGAGCTGTCCGAGCGCGTGCAGGAGTATCCGGTTGACAAGGTTGCCGAGATCACTTGGGTGTCACCCGAGCAAATACAGCGCGCAGCACGACTGCTCGCCAACAGCAAACCCTGCGCCATGCAGTGGGGGCTGGCCGTCGACATGGTGCGTGAGGCCCTGCCGGCAGGTCAGGCTATCGTCGGCCTGTTCCAAATCACCGGCAACGTCGATATCCCCGGAGGGAACATCTTCCCCGTCGAGCTCATCGCCTATTCCGGCGGCTGGGGTGGCGAGCTCATCAGCGACGAGCAGAAGGCCAAGCGCATCGGCCTAGCCAATTACCCGCTGCTGAGGCTGGGCTTCCAGGTTGCCTCCAACGACGACCTTCTGGACACGCTGCTCACCGACAAGCCCTACAAGATGCGCGGCTCATGGGCACCACAGTAGGCAGTACGGCTGCTCGCAGACAATATGGCAAAGGGAGTCGCCCCCGTTTCTCGCCTCCATGCAGGGCGACTCCAACAATAGCTCGAGCAGAGTTCTGTTCGTCGAACAGTCGCTCTTTCAAAGCATCCGCCCTTGGCGACGCCTTGATAAACGGCTCATGCAAATCGGGGTTTCTGCTGATTCTTCATAGCCTATAGCTACAGCAATCGCGCTCTAGGCTATGAATACCTATCAGGCGCCTGCCGTATGGGCAGCGCAGCGGGCAAGCAAAGTCGCTCAGGGGGTCGACTACTGAAAATTACGAAAACCAGTTCGCCGCATAACCGGCCGCAACCGGTTATGCGGTGGAACGCTTCTATAGATATTCCACTGTCCCTGTTAAGGAGGGGAAAGATGAGAGAGAAAGCTTCCTTTAAGGTCGGCGTCGTCGCGGTCGCCGTGCTGATCGTGGCCGCGACGTTCCTCGTCCCCAACCCGGAGGGCCTCGCGTTCGAGGGCAAGATGC
>NZ_PPTS01000019.1:0-5244 GCF_003340385.1 Gordonibacter pamelaeae
AAAAAAGTTCTTGACAGGATGGCAACGGGAAGGTAAAGTATCTCCTTGCGCCGCTCGCCCGGAAGGGAGGCGGCGAGGCCCCCCGGAAGGGGAGGCGAGAACCTTGAAAACCGGATATTGCGAGATGAATCGAATCGAGAGATGCCCGCCAGGCGAGCCCAGCCCACCGAAGGGCCGGGGGAGCCGGCGAAAACCAAGATCGAACGGATGCGGCAGCGATGCCGCTCTCTTCAAACGGAGAGTTTGATCCTGGCTCAGGATGAACGCTGGCGGCGTGCCTAACACATGCAAGTCGAACGATTAAGACGGCTCCGGCCGTGAATAGAGTGGCGAACGGGTGAGTAACACGTGACCAACCTGCCCCCTACCCCGGGATAACGCAAGGAAACCTGCGCTAATACCGGATACTCCTTCCCCTGCTCCTGCAGGGGTCGGGAAAGCCCAGACGGTAGGGGATGGGGTCGCGGCCCATTAGGTAGACGGCGGGGCAACGGCCCACCGTGCCTGCGATGGGTAGCCGGGTTGAGAGACCGACCGGCCACATTGGGACTGAGATACGGCCCAGACTCCTACGGGAGGCAGCAGTGGGGAATTTTGCGCAATGGGGGGAACCCTGACGCAGCAACGCCGCGTGCGGGATGAAGGCCTTCGGGTTGTAAACCGCTTTCAGCAGGGAAGATAGTGACGGTACCTGCAGAAGAAGCCCCGGCTAACTACGTGCCAGCAGCCGCGGTAATACGTAGGGGGCGAGCGTTATCCGGATTCATTGGGCGTAAAGCGCGCGTAGGCGGCCCGTCAAGCGGAACCTCTAACCCGAGGGCTCAACCCCCGGTCGGGTTCCGAACTGGCAGGCTCGAGTTTGGTAGAGGAAGATGGAATTCCCGGTGTAGCGGTGGAATGCGCAGATATCGGGAAGAACACCGATGGCGAAGGCAGTCTTCTGGGCCATCAACTGACGCTGAGGCGCGAAAGCTGGGGGAGCGAACAGGATTAGATACCCTGGTAGTCCCAGCCGTAAACGATGGGTGCTAGGTGTGGGGGGATCATCCCTCCGTGCCGCAGCCAACGCATTAAGCACCCCGCCTGGGGAGTACGGCCGCAAGGCTAAAACTCAAAGGAATTGACGGGGGCCCGCACAAGCAGCGGAGCATGTGGCTTAATTCGAAGCAACGCGAAGAACCTTACCAGGGCTTGACATGCTAGTGAAGCCGGGGAAACCCGGTGGCCGAGAGGAGCTAGCGCAGGTGGTGCATGGCTGTCGTCAGCTCGTGTCGTGAGATGTTGGGTTAAGTCCCGCAACGAGCGCAACCCCTATCGTATGTTGCCAGCATTGAGTTGGGGACTCATACGAGACTGCCGGCGTCAAGCCGGAGGAAGGTGGGGACGACGTCAAGTCATCATGCCCTTTATGCCCTGGGCTGCACACGTGCTACAATGGCCGGTACAACGGGCCGCGACCTGGCGACAGGAAGCGAATCCCTCAAAGCCGGCCCCAGTTCGGATCGGAGGCTGCAACCCGCCTCCGTGAAGTCGGAGTTGCTAGTAATCGCGGATCAGCATGCCGCGGTGAATACGTTCCCGGGCCTTGTACACACCGCCCGTCACACCACCCGAGTCGTCTGCACCCGAAGCCGCCGGCCGAACCCGCAAGGGGCGGAGGCGTCGAAGGTGTGGAGGGTAAGGGGGGTGAAGTCGTAACAAGGTAGCCGTACCGGAAGGTGCGGCTGGATCACCTCCTTTCTAGGGAGACACACACGTGTCCGGACATGGTCGAGCGCACGCTCCCATGACCTGGAAGAAGATTTCATTACCTATTGATTCACAAGGCTCTCCCGATCATCGCTCGCAATACCCGGTTTCGAGGGCTCTCGCCCTCGGGCGCCCAAGCGCGCCCGCGCACCTTGACAGTTGCATAGCGAAAGCATCGAAATTTGAGAATCATCGATTAGTCGAATGATTCGCATCTAAACGATCGCGAATAAGAACGATATGGATACCTGAATTACCTTGTTAGAAGAAGATGTCAAGGGCGCACGGCGGATGCCTTGGCACAGGAAGCCGATGAAGGACGCGGCAAGCCGCGATAGTCTGCGGGGAGGGGCAAACACCCTTCGATCCGCAGGTTTCCGAATGGGGGAACCCAGCAGGGGTCATGCCCTGCTACCCCGGGCCGAATCAAATAGGCTCGGAGGAGGCAACCCGGGGAACTGAAACATCTAAGTACCCGGAGGAACAGAAATCAACCGAGATTGCGCGAGTAGCGGCGAGCGAAAGCGCACCAGCCCAAACCCATGCACGTGCAAGCTTGAGGGCGTTGCTGCATGCGGTGTTGTGGGACCGGCCATCTCCAGGGCCTCAGACCTGGGGCGGAGTTACAAAGCTGCGCGGTAGCGGAACGGCATGGAAAGGCCGGCCGCAGCGGGTAAGAGCCCCGTACGCGAAACCCCGCAGCCTCCGAGGCCGGCACCCGAGTAGTGCCGGACACGTGAAATCCGGTACGAATCCGGGGGGACCACCCTCCAAGGCTGAATACTCTCCTGTGACCGATAGCGAACCAGTACCGTGAGGGAAAGGTGAAAAGCACCCCGAGAGGGGAGTGAAACAGTACCTGAAACCGTGCGCCTACAAGCAGTCGGAGCACTCTTGCAGTGTGACGGCGTGCCTTTTGTAGAATGAGCCAGCGAGTTGCGGTAAGCGGCGAGGTTAAGGTTGGAACCGAGCCGCAGTGAAAGCGAGCCTTTAAGATGGCGAACATAGTCGCTTGCCGCAGACGCGAAGCCGGGTGAGCTATCCATGGGCAGGCTGAAGCGGGGGTAAGACCCCGTGGAGGGCCGAACCCACTTCGGTTGAAAACGGAGGGGATGACCCGTGGATAGGGGTGAAAGGCCAATCAAACCCGGAGATATCTCGTTCTCCCCGAAATAGCTTTAGGGCTAGCCTCGATCGTTCAGTGCCGGAGGTAGAGCACTGGATCTTCTAGGGGGCTTCACCGCCTACCGAAAAGAACCAAACTCCGAATACCGGCACTTAAGAGATCGGGAGTCAGAGCATGTGGGCTAAGCTGTGTGCTCGAGAGGGAAACAGCCCAGACCGCCCGCTAAGGTCCCCAAGTTCATGCTGAGTGGCAAAGGATGTGCGTTTGCCTAGACAACCAGGATGTTGGCTTAGAAGCAGCCATGCATTTAAAGAGTGCGTAACAGCTCACTGGTCAAGTGGACATGCGCCGACAATTCACGGGGCTAAGCATGACACCGAAGCGGCGGACTGATTTATCAGTGGTAGGGGAGCTTCCCATGGGGGGCGAAGCCGAGGGGCGACCCTCGGTGGACCGCATGGGAGTGAGAATGCTGGCATGAGTAACGAGAGAGGGGCGAGAAACCCCTCCGCCGTAAGCCTAAGGGTTCCTGGGCAAGGCTAATCCTCCCAGGGTCAGTCGGGAGCTAAGGCGAGGCCGGAAGGCGTAGCCGATGCACAACGGGTCGATATTCCCGTACCGCTGACGAGCGTTTGACCGACGGGGTGACGGAGAAGGGTAGCCGGGCGGGGTTCTGGACGTCCCCGTGAAAGCGTGTAGGGGGGGCTCGCATGGAAATCAGCGAGCCACATGCCCCGAGACGCGAGACGAAGGCATTAGCCGAAGTCGGCGAGCCCATGCTTCCGAGAAAAACCTCTAGGGAGCTTTGTCGGCGCCCGTACCAAAACCGACACAGGTAGGCGGGTAGAACATACCGAGGCGATCGGGAGAACCATGGTTAAGGAACTCGGCATACTGGCTCCGTAACTTCGGGAGAAGGAGCGCCCTTTCCGGTGAAGGCCCTCGCGGCCGGAGCGGGGAGGGGCCGCAGCGAAACGGCCCAAGCGACTGTTTATCAAAAACACAGGACTCTGCTAAGCCGCAAGGCGACGTATAGGGTCTGACGCCTGCCCGGTGCTGGAAGGTTACGCGGATGGGTTAGCGCAAGCGAAGCTCTGAAGCCAAGCCCCAGTAAACGGCGGCCGTAACTATAACGGTCCTAAGGTAGCGAAATTCCTTGTCGGGTAAGTTCCGACCTGCACGAATGGCGTAACGATTTGGGCGCTGTCTCAACCATGGACCCGGTGAAATTGTATTATTCGTGAAGATGCGAATTACCTGCGGAAGGACGGAAAGACCCCGTGAACCTTTACTGCAGCTTGACATTGGTCGTTGGCTCGGCGCGTAGAGGATAGGCAGGAGGCTTCGAAGCGGGGACGCCAGTTCCCGTGGAGCCGGCCTTGGAATACTGCCCTCGTCGTGTCGGCGACCTAACCTGTGGCCGTGATCCGGCACAGGGACCGTGTCAGGCGGGTAGTTTGACTGGGGCGGTCGCCTCCCAAAATGTAACGGAGGCGCGCAAAGGTCCGCTCAGGACGGTCGGCAACCGTCCCGAGAGCGCAAGAGTGCAAGCGGGCTTGACTGCGAGGGCCACAACCCGAGCAGGTGCGAAAGCAGGTTCTAGTGATCCGGCGGCCCAGAGTGGAATGGCCGTCGCTCAACGGATAAAAGGTACTCCGGGGATAACAGGCTGATCTTGCCCAAGAGTCCACATCGACGGCAAGGTTTGGCACCTCGATGTCGGCTCATCGCATCCTGGGGCTGAAGTCGGTCCCAAGGGTACGGCTGTTCGCCGTTTAAAGCGGTACGCGAGCTGGGTTCAGAACGTCGTGAGACAGTTCGGTCCCTATCCTCCGCAGGCGCAAGAAGATTGAGGAGATCTGCCCCTAGTACGAGAGGACCGGGGTGGACGGACCTCTGGTGACGCGGTTGTCGACCAACGGCACCGCCGCCTAGCTACGTCCGGCACGGATAACCGCTGAAAGCATCTAAGTGGGAAGCCGTCTCCAAGATGAGTCTTCTCTTTGGTAAGGGCCCAGGTAGACTACCTGGTCGATAGGGCGCAGCTGCAAGCACGGCAACGTGTTCAGGCGAGCGCTACTAATAGCCCGAGCTCTTCTTCACAACAGGCAGGAACGTCCACGTTCCGCGATCGGACTCGATGCTGCGCTATGCGACCGCCAGGGTGGCGCGGAGCCGCCGGGCGGGGCTATAATGCCCGCGGGAGCATCCCCCGCGAGCGCGACCATGGAGGCGGGGATCACCCGATCCCATTCCGAACTCGGAAGTTAAGCCCGCCATCGCCGAAAGTACTGCAGCGCCAGGCTGTGGGAGGATAGGGCGTCGCGCTCGCGGAGGATGCTTCCTTTACATCGCAGGCCCCCGGACCA